>JAIXTR010000536.1 GCA_027483845.1 Caulobacteraceae bacterium
ACTTCTTCCGCAAGAACATGCAGCACCCGAACGTGCTGTTCGGCCTATCGGACGGCGGCGCGCACTGCGGGGTGATCGCGGACGCGGGCATGCCCACCTTCATCCTCAGCTACTGGGCGCGCGACCGGGTGAAGGGCGACCAGTTCCCGCTGGAGTTCCTGGTCCGCAAGCTGACCAGCGACACGGCCAAGGCCTATGGGCTGAACGACCGCGGGCAGCTGAAGCCCGGCCTGCTGGCCGACGTGAACGTCATCGACTTCGACAAGCTGAACCTGTTCCGGCCTGAGTCGATCCAGGACCTGCCCGCCGGCGGTCGTCGGCTGGTCCAGCGGGTCGAGGGCTACCGCTATACGGTGAAGTCCGGCCAGGTGACCTTTGAGGACGGCCAGCACACGGGCGCCCTGCCCGGCGGCCTGGTCCGCGGCGGCCGCGAGGCGGTGATCCTGCCGATGGCGGCCGAGTAAGGGAGTAGGCGGCCTCTACGCCGGGGGTCGGCAGACCCGGGCTTGTCCCGGGGCCCCTACCTTGGCGAAAGGCCGTCAGAGCGGAAACGTAATCGCCACGCACAAGCCCGTCGGCTCCCACTTGCGGGTGATGGCGCCATTCAGCTGGCGCGCCATACTGTCCTTGAGGGCAGATCCGAAGCCCTCTCGCGTCGGCGCGACCACTGGCGGGCCTCCCGTCTCGCGCCACTCGAGCGTCACCTGACGCCCCTCAAGCGCCCAGGTGACTGAGACGCGGCCCCCCGACCGGCTGCATGCCCCGTACTTGTTGGCATTGGTGGCCAGCTCGTGAAGCAGCATGCTGATGGGCTGAACCTGCTCGGGCGACAGCATGACCTCCGGACCTCGCGTATCCACGTTGTCCTTCGGGCAAAGCGCTTCCAATTCCTGCCTGACCACATCTTCCATCCGCCCACCTTCCCATTGACGGCTGGCCAACGAGGTCTGCGCGCGCGCTAGCGCGCTGATCCGCCCCGCCAAGATGTTCTTGTACGTGGCCAGATCGTCAGCCCGGGACAGTCGCGTGAGGGACTGCACGATGGTGAGGACATTGCGCGCCCTGTGATCGACCTCGTGCATAAGCAGCCGGCGCGTCTCCTCGTTGCGCTTTTCCTCAGTGATGTCGCGCACTTCAATGACGGTTCCGATGACCTCGGCTTCGTCGCTATGGATCGGGCTGGCGGTGAAGGCCACCGGGTAGAACGTACCGTCCTTGTGAACGAAGACCTCCTCTCCCTGGGTGCCGGCCTTCTCCGGAAAGGCACGGTCGATGGCGCACTCCGAGAGCGGGAACGGCGATCCATCGGGGTAGGTGTGATGGATCACGTCATGCAGCGGGCGACCTGTGGTTTCATGGAAGGCGTACCCCGTGAGCTTCTCGGCGGCCTTGTTCATGAACACGCAGTGCTGGTGCTCATCCATGAGGAACACAGCCATCGTCGTATTGCCTAATATGCTGTCGAGACGCCTGGCTGTTGCTCGAAGCTGCACCTCGACTTTGCGATAATCAGTGGTGTCTTTAATCGACGCGAAAAATACAGGATCGTCGCCGTCATCGAAGAGCTGCAGCTTTACGGATACATTATACTCGGTTCCGTCCTTCCGCCGATGAACAGTATCGAAATCGAGCCGCTCCGTATCGCCTTTAAGAGGGGCGCAACCCGGACCATAAAATCATCGCGGGAGATATCTGGCTTAATATCCCAAGGCGTAAGGCTGCGAAGTTCCTCGAGATCATATCCGAGGTTTTCGCGCGCGCCCTTATTCACAAAACGGAACAGAAAGGTCTTCGCGCAGAAAATATAGACTTCGCTCGCCGCCTCTTCGACGATTCTCCCCAGTCGTTCGCTAGTCAAACCGACGGCATGTGGCATGCTGGAGAACTCTGCTTCCGATGGAAAATGCTGCGGCAACTCCGCAGAGGGCTCTGACTGTCGGTTTCTCAGGTAATCATCCGGCTAGCCTCAGAGGCAAGCGCAGCTTCTAGGGGACGAGTGGGGCTCGATTTCCCCGGGGACGTGACGCGGTCGGATGTCGAGTCCCGGCCTGGAGCCGGACCGCGGCATGGTCACCGCGACCAGTAGTGGTAGCGCCAGGCCTTTTCGAAGCCGGCCTTGCGGTAGAGGGAGCGGGCGTCGTTGCCTTCCTCCACCTGCAGGAAAACGCGATCGATGCCGCGAGTCTGCGTGGCGCGGCCGAGGGCGGCGAGGACGGTGCTGGCCAGGCCCCGGCCCCGGCGCGCGGCGTCGGTGCGCATGCCGTGGATCCCGGCCCAGCCGTGGCCGAAGGTGACGGCGCCCACCGCGACCGTCCGGCCGTCTTCGCGCGCTGCGCCGTACATGGCGTCTGGCGAACGGGTCAGGGCGGCGACGCGGCCGGCGCCATCCTCGGGATCGAAGCCCGGCCCAAGGAAGACCTGGCCCCAGTCCGCGTCCGGTGTTTCCAGCAGGTCCGCAGGTCGGTCACGGAGCGCGGCGAGGCGATCCACGTCGCCGACTTTCACGATGGTCGGCTTGGCGGCGAGGTAGCCGCGGGCGGTCAGGGCGTCGGCGACCCTCTGCAGCCCCGGCACATCGGCGACACGGAACATGGGCGTCAGGCCCGCGCTCCAATAGGCGGCCTCGACGTCGCTGAGCGCGGTGGCGTCTAGATCATGGCGCAGCGGAACGGCGCTCTTGGCCCGACCGATGGGGCCATCATCCAGCGGAACAAGCCAGCCGCCGATCTCCTCGATCAGCGCCGGGGCGACGCCCTCGACGGTGGCGCGTTCCAGGGTCTCGATGTCGGCGCCGGTCAGCTCCGGTCGCCCTTCATCAGGCGGGCCTTGTCGCGCTGCCAGTCGCGGGCCGCGGTGGTTTCGCGCTTGTCGTGGGTGTTCTTGCCCTTGGCGAGGGAGAGCTCGAGCTTCGCCAGACCCTTGTCGTTCCAGTAGAGCTTGGTCGGGATGATCGTGCGGCCTTCGCGCTGGACGGCGCCGATCAGCTTGTCGATCTCCTTGCGCTTCAGCAGCAGCTTCCGGTGCCGGCGCGGCTCATGGTTGAAGTGCGGGCCGGCCTGCGCATAGGGCGGGAAGTCGGCGTTGATCAGCACGATCTCCTTGCCCTCCACCGCCGCATAGCTCTCGGCGATGTTGGCGCGACCAACGCGCAGGGACTTCACCTCGGACCCGGTCAGGGCGAGGCCCGCCTCGAAGGTCTGTTCGAGGAAGTAGTCGAATCGGGCGCGGCGATTCTCGGCGATCAGCTTGCCGGCCATCAGATCAGCCCCGCGTCCCGCAAGCCGGTGAGCACCTCGGCCTTGGCGGCCTCGGAACAGCCAACGATCGGCAGGCGCACCTCGTCGGTGCAGAGGCCGAGCTGGGCCATGGCGAACTTGGCCGGCGACGGCGAGGCGTCGGCGAACAGCGCCTTGTGCAGGCGGATCAGCCGGTCCTGGCCGTAGAGCGCGTCCTGCCACCGGCCGGAGAGCGCGTCGTCGTACATCCGGGCCACCAGCTCGGGCGCGACATTGCAGGTGACGGAGATGCAGCCGTGGCCACCCTGGGCGACGTAGCCCAGGCCCTGGTCGTCGTTGCCGGAGAGCAGGACCCAATCCTCGCCGCAGTCCACGCGCTGGAGGCTGGCGCGGCCCAGGTCGCCGCTGGCGTCCTTGACGCCCACGATGTTGGGCAGCTTCGACAGGCGGACCAGGGTGGAATGGGCGATGTCCACGCTGGTGCGGGCCGGCACGTTGTAGACCAGCACCGGCAACTGCACCGCGTCGTTGATCGCGGCGTAGTGGGCGAAGAGCCCCTCCTGGCTGGGGCGGTTGTAATAGGGCGTCACCACCAGAGCGGCGTCGGCGCCCACCTGCTTGGCGTGCTGGACCAGCTCGATCGCCTCGGCGGTGGAGTTGGAGCCCGCGCCAGCGATGACGGGCACGCGGCCCTTGGCCGTCTGCACGCACAGCTCGACGACCCGCCGATGCTCGGCGTGGCTGAGGGTGGCGGTCTCGCCGGTGGTGCCGACGGGAACGAGGCCGTGGACGCCGCCCGCGATCTGACGCTCGACGAGGGACACAAAAGCGTCCTCGTCCAGGGCTCCATTGCGGAAAGGCGTCACGAGCGCAGGCAGGACGCCGCGGAAAAGAGGTTCGGACATGTCA
>JAIXTR010000650.1 GCA_027483845.1 Caulobacteraceae bacterium
CGAGGTGGTGTCGGTCACACTCCGCAAGCCGCAGCTCCGGGCGCAGCTTCGCCAGGGTGGACTGCACGTGGGCGCGCTGGATCCGCTGGTGCAGGACTTCCTGCGCCGCCCGCCGCGACCGAACGCGCGACAGCCGCTGATCCGGATCGACGACGGCGTCCTGATGCTGACGACGGACTACGGTCCGGTCCGGCTGGCGGCGGACGCCCTGGTCGAAGACGGCAAGCTCCAGTCCCTGGCCGCGACCACGGCGCCGACACGGTTGCGGAGCCCGGCGTTCGACGTGGCCCTCGGCGCGGCGACGGTGACGGCGACCACGCGGGCGGGACGGATCGACCTGTCGGCGACAGCGCCCGTCACCGCCGCGAAGATGTCGGGCGCGGCGCTGGCCGATGGCCGGCTCAACCTGGTCGCCCAGCTTCCCTATCCGGATTTCCAGACGCAGCGGGGGAGCGGCGCGGTCGTGGCCGCCCTCGGCGCGACGGCCAAGCAGGTCACGCTCGCCGGGCAGGCGCTGGACGGCGCGGAGCTGAAGGCGGGCTTCACCGGCCAGGCCGCCGGGTGGATTTCCGACCTGACCCTCGCGGGTCGGACGACGGCCAGCGTCACGGCCACAGCGGGGCGTTTCGGCGCCACGTCGGCCAAGGCCATCCGGATCGGCGGGGTGGCCAACGACCTGCGCTGGACGCGCAAGGGTGGCGACCGGGTGGCCGCCACCGTGAAGCTCAACGGAGGGGTCGAGGGGGTGCACGCGGGCGACCTGCGCCTTTCGGCCTTTACCGTCACGGCGGGTGGCCTGATCGCGGCCAGCGCAACCACGCTCGAGGCGGCGTTGGACGGCGCGGCGATCGGCCAGGGCGGCTGGTCGGGACTGGGCGCCGTGACCGCGGCGGACACGCCGGACATGGCGGCGATCAAGCGCGCCGCGCGCAGCTTCCGCATCGCCGCGCCGGACGTTTCGCTGCGGCTCAAGAACGGCGCTGCGACCGTCAGCCTGCCCAAACCGGTTCGGGTCGCGACGGCCAGCGGCGGAACCGCCGAACTCGCGGGTCGTCCCGGCGCGCCGGTGTTTGGCCCCCCGGGCGGTGCATTCCGGCTGGCGGTGAAGGGCGGCGGGCTGCCGACGGTGACGGCGGATATCGCGAAGCTTTCCCTGATCGACGGCGGGGCCGTCGCGTCGGGGCGTGTGCAGGCCAGCGCGTCCATCGGCTTCGTGCAGAACGCCCGGCTGGACGCCGCTGGTCGGGTGCAGGTCGCGGGTGGTGGCCTCACCTTCACCGCCGATCGCTGCGTGGCCATCGCGGCGGAGCGGCTCGACTTCGGGGCCAACGATATCGAGCGCCTCTCGGGCCGGCTGTGCCCGACGGGCGGACCGCTGTTCCGGATGATGGGGGGCGACTGGCGGCTAGCCGGTCGGGCCGAGGCGGTCACGGCGACCGCGCCCTTCGTCGAGGGCCGGGTGGTCGATGGCGCGGGGCGCGTTGTCGCCCAGAGCCGGCGGGGCGACGTGACGGTCCAGGCGCGGATCGACACGGCGCGGCAGGAGGACACCGCCTCCCAGACCCGCTTCAACCCGTTCCTGATGCGCGGCGAGGCCAGCCTGTCGGAATTCATCTGGCGGGCGGACCTGGCGTTCCAGCGTCCCGACGGCGCGCCCCTGGGCACGGCCCTGGTCACCCAGGACGGGCGGCTGGGGCTGGGTGTCGTGGTGATCGAGACCGAGATGCTGCAGTTCGCCGAGGGCGGTCTGCAGCCGGTCCAGCTGTCGCCCATGGCCGCGGCGGTGGGGTCGCCCGTCGTGGGGTCCGCCCAGTTCAAGGGCCGCTTCGACTGGGACCCCACAGGCTCCCACAGCACGGGGTCGATCTCGATCCCACGCCTGGACTTCCAGAGCCCCGCGGGGCCGGTGACGGGCCTGAAGGGCGAGCTGGTGTTTTCCAGCCTGGCGCCGCTGGTGGCCGCGGCCGGGCAGGAGCTGACCATCGAGCGGGTGCAGGGGCTGGTCCTTCTGGAGCATCTGCGGGCCAGCTTCGCGGTCGCCGACAATCTGCTGAAGGTCGAGGGCGGCGAGGCGGACGTCGGCGGCGGCAAGGTCAAGGTCGAGACGCTGGAGATCCCCCTGGCCCCCGGCGCGCCGACCCGCGGCGTGCTGCGGTTGGAGGGCGTGCAGTTGCACGACCTGGTCGAGGCGTCGCCGTTTGGCGACAAGGTCGATCTCGACGCCAAGGTCAGCGGCGTGATCCCCTTCGAAGTGACGGGTAACAAGGTGCGGATCGCGGGTGGGTCCATGCGGGCGATCCAGCCCGGCCGGCTCTCGATCTCGCGCGCGGCGCTGACGGGGGTGACGGCGGACAGCGCCCCCGCCACGGCCGCGGCGCCGGCGGCGCCCAACCCGAGCGACACCTTCAGCGACTTCGCCTACCAGGCCATGGAGAACCTGGCGTTCGACACCCTGGACGCGACGATCAACAGCCAGCCCGATGGCCGGCTGGGCGTGCTGTTCCACATCATCGGCAAGCACGATCCGCCGCAGAAGCAGCAGATCCGGCTGACCCTGCTGGACCTGATCCAGCAGAAGTTCCTGGGCAAGCCGCTGCCGCTGCCGTCCGGCACCGGCGTGAACCTCACGCTGGATACGACATTGAACCTGGACGACCTGCTGGCCGACTACGCCGACTACCAGAACCTGCACCATTCAGCCCCGGTTCAGCCGTAGGGCTGCTAAGGTGGCGTCATGACGGAGACGACCGAATGATCGATCGGAGACTATCGCTGGCGGCGCTCGGCGCGGGGGCCATGCTGGCTCTGGGCGCGTGCACGCCGACCGTGAGGGTGGAGGTCGCGCCGATCACCATCTACGCCAAGCTGGACGCCAACGTCCGCCTGCAGCTGGACGAGGATGTGAAAGCCTTGATCCAGAAAAACCCGAACCTCTTCTAGGAGGGGATGAGACCGATGAACAACCGTGACTTCTTCAACGTCGGCGCCGCCGTGATGCTGGCGCTGGCCGCGACCCCCGCTGTCGCCCAGGCGATGGATTCCAAGGCCGCCGTCGACGCCGCCAAGGCGCAGGGCGTCGTGGGCGAACAGGCCGACGGCTTCCTGGGCTTCGTGAAGCCGTCGAGCGACCCGGCCCTGAAGGCGGCGGTCGACGACATCAACACGGGCCGCGCCGCGCTCTACCGCGAGGCCGCCGCCAAGAACGGCGTGACCCCCGCGGCGGCCGGCGCCTCGGCCTATACGACCGTTGTCCAGGGCCGCATCAAGCCGGGTGAGTACTTCAAGCCGGCCGGCGGCGGCTGGACGCGGAAGTGATCCTTCTCCCCTTGTGGGAGAAGGTGTCAGACGCAGTCTGACGGATGAGGGGTCGCACGGCGTTGGCCGGCGACCCCTTGTTCGTTGAGCTGAGAGGTCGGCGCGACCCCTCATCCGACCCGCTGCGCGGGCCACCTTCTCCCGCAAGGGGAGAAGGCTAAGCGCTGACCAGCGCCGCCTGCGCCTTCCGCTCGCGGCGGCGGCGGGTGAGGACGTGCTCGGTGTAGCCGTTAGGCTGTTCGCGGCCCTTGAACACCAGCTCCAGCGCTGCCTGATAGGCCACGCTGTCCGGGTTGCCGGCCATGGGCGTGTAGAGCGCATCGTCGGCGTTCTGGCCGTCCACCACCTTCGCCATCCGCGCCATGGTCTCGCGGACCTGGGCCTCGGTGCAGACGCCGTGGTGCAGCCAGTTGGCGATGTGCTGGCTGGAGATGCGCAGGGTGGCGCGGTCTTCCATCAGGCCGACGTCGTGGATGTCGGGCACCTTCGAGCAGCCGACGCCCTGGTCGATCCACCGCACCACATAGCCCAGGATGCCCTGGGCGTTGTTGTCCAGCTCCTGCTGCACGTCGGCCGGGCTCCAGTTCGAGCGGGCCATGGGCGGGGTCAGCAGTTCGGTGAGGCCGGTGGCCTCGCCGGCGGACGCCATGGTCGCCTGCAGGGCCGGCACGTCGACCTCGTGATAGTGCAGGGCGTGCAGAACGGCGGCGGTGGGGGAGGGCACCCAGGCGGTGTTGGCGCCGGCCTTGGGGTGACCGACCTTGGTCGCCAGCATGTCCTTCATCATGTCGGGGGCGGCCCACATGCCCTTGCCGATCTGCGCGCGGCCCTGGAAGCCGGTCGCGAGCCCGATCTCGACGTTGCGCTTCTCGTAGGCCGGCAGCCAGGGCTCAGCCTTGATGGCGTCCTTGCGGGCGACCGGACCCAGCTCCATGGCGGTGTGGATCTCGTCGCCGGTGCGATCCAGGAAGCCGGTGTTGATGAACACCACGCGGTCCTTGGCGGCGGCGATGCAGGCCTTGAGGTTGGCGCTGGTGCGGCGCTCCTCGTCCATGATGCCGATCTTGACGGTGTTGCGGGCCAGGCCCAGCGCGTCCTCGACCAGGTCGAACAGGCGCACGGCCAGGGCCACTTCGTCCGGCCCGTGCATCTTGGGCTTCACGACGTAGACCGAGCCGGCCGGGCTGTTCCTGCGCGCGCCCTTCAGGTCATGCAGGGCGGCCGTAACGGTGATCAGGGCGTCGACGGCGGTCTCGAAGACCGGCTCGCCGCCCAGGGTGACCATGTCCGTGGTCATGTGGTGGCCCACGTTGCGGACCAGCATCAGGGAGCGACCGCGCAGGGTGACTTGGCCGCCGCCGGGGGCGGTGTAGACGCGGTCTTCGTCCAGGCGACGGGTCTCGGTCTTGCCGCCCTTGGCGAAG
>JAIXTR010000477.1 GCA_027483845.1 Caulobacteraceae bacterium
GTTGAACGAGAGACGGGCGGTGACGAACCGCGATTTCTTGTCCAGAGCCATGACCGAGTTCCTCCAAACGATTGTGGCGAATGGGACGCAGGTCGAAGGGCTCGCCAAATGGCGATGTGGCGGCGCCCCAATACCAACGTTCTTTCGAACGATGCGCGCGGCGCGTGCATTTGACAAGCCGTAATGCACGCGGCACGCGTAGGGGGCCGGTGGGTCGATGTTTAGCGGCGGCGGCGGGTCGGACGGCTGCCGCCGACAAGGCCGCCCAGGACGCCGCGGATCAGTTCGCGGCCGACCTGGCTGCCGATCGTGCGCAGCATCGACTTGGCGAAGGCCTCGCCCATGCTCTGCCGGTTGGAGGCGCGCGCCTTGGGGGCCGGCTGCCCCGACGCCTCGTCGCCCGCCCAGGGACCACCGTGCGGCTTCGCCCGCGTCGGCGGCGCTTCCGGCTCTGGTTCGGGCTCGACCTTTCGTTGCAGCACTTCGTAGGCGGACTCGCGGTCCACGGCGGTGTCGTAGATCCCACGGACCGGGCTCGCCGCCATGACCCCCGCGCGCTCCGCGGGCTGCAGCGGCCCCAGGCGGGAGGCGGGCGGGCGGATCAGGGTCTTCTGGACCACGGTCGGCGCCCCCTTTTCGTCCAGCACCGAGACCAGGGCCTCGCCGACCCCCAGCCCCTGGATCGCCTCCGCCGTGTCGAAGTTGGGATTGGTGCGGAAGCTCTCGGCAGCGGCGCGCAAGCCCTTCTGGTCGGCCGGCGTGTAGGCGCGCAGCGCGTGCTGGATGCGGTTGCCTAGCTGGCCCAGCACGGTGTCGGGAATGTCGGCGGGGTTCTGGGTGACGAAATAGACGCCGACGCCCTTTGATCGGATCAGGCGCACCACCTGCTCCACCTTTTCCAGCAACGGTTTCGGCGCGTCACGGAACAGCAGGTGCGCCTCGTCGAAGAAGAAGGCCAGGCGCGGCTTCTCCGGATCGCCCACCTCGGGCAGCTCCTCGAACAGCTCGCTCATCAGCCACAGCAGGAAGGTGGCGTAGAGGCGGGGGCTGGCGATCAGCTTGTTCGCCGCCAGGATGTTCACATAGCCCTTGCCTGACGGATCGGTGCGCATGATGTCGGCGAGCTGCAGCGCCGGTTCGCCGAAGATGTTCGCGCCGCCCTCGGTCTCCAGCACCAGCAGGTTGCGCTGGATCGTGGCGATGGTGGTGGGCGAGATGTTGCCGTAGCGGGCCGAGAGCTCCTTGGCGTTGTCGGAGGCATAGGTCAGGGCGGCCTGCAGATCCTTCAGGTCCAGCAGCAGCAGGCCTTCCTCGTCGGCGGCCTTGAAGACCACCATCAGCACGCCCTCTTGGACGTCGTTGAGCTCGAGCATCCGCGAGATCAGCAGCGGTCCCATCTCGGAGACGGTCGCGCGGATCGGGTGGCCGGCCTCGCCGAAAAGGTCCCAGAACACCGTCGGCGCGGCGCTAGGGGTCAGGGTCAGGTTCATGGACTGGGCGCGGGCCAGCATCTTCTCGTTCGGCGCGCCCACGGCGGCGATGCCGGAGAGGTCGCCCTTCACGTCGGCGGCGAAGACAGGGACGCCCGCGTCCGACAGACCCTGGGCCAGGATCTGCAGGGTGACGGTCTTGCCGGTGCCGGTCGCCCCGGCCACCAGGCCGTGTCGGTTGGCCCGATTCAGCAGCAACAGTTCCGGGTGATCCGAGGCCCCGATCAGAATTCCGTTGTCGGCCATGAGTCGCTCCTGAGCTTGGCTTCATCAGTAAGCATCGCCTGCGGCGCGCACAAACGCGGACTTGGACGGAGCGAGCGCCGCGATTTCGCCGTGACGCCGCCATTCTGTCGATGAACCGTGCCTGGAATGGCGCAGCGCGGGGCAAATCCACTCCCACCTCGCCCCGACACGCGGTACAGCACGCCCGATTTGACGGCGGCGCCGACGCCGCCGACATTGACGCTCAATCTCCCCGAAAGCGGCCATGCCATCATCCTCCGCCGATCCGGTCTCGCGTAACGCCCTCGTGATCCTGGCGACCATCGCGGGCGGCGTGGTCCTCTATCTCCTGTCGGACATCCTCACGCCGTTGGCGCTGGCGCTGTTCCTGGCAGTGATGATCGATGGCTTCGCCCGCGTATTGCAGGCCCGCCTGCCGGGCGTCGGCGGCCGCGCCGCCGTCCCCCTGGCCGTCGCGCTGTCGGTGGTGATCTTCGGCGGGGCGGCGTTCTTCATCGCCGACAACGCCACCAGCTTCGCCGCCCAGCTCGTCACCTACGCCCCGAAGCTGAACGGGCTGATCGCCCGCATCGCCGGCATGATGGGCATGGACGTGCCGCCGACGATCACCCAGCTGGTCCAGCGGCTGGATCCGGCAAGCCATCTGGGCCAGGTCGCCCGGGGCCTGCAGAGCTTCGCCTCCACCGCCGCCTTCGTCCTGGTCTACCTCGGCTTTATCCTGGCCTCGCGGAAGGGCTGGGAACGCAAAGCGGTCAACCTGTTCGCGAACCGCGAGGAGCGCCAGGACGCGGTCGCCGCCTTCCTGCGGATCCGCAATGGCGTCGAGCAATACCTCTGGGTGCAGACGGTCACCGGCCTGATGATCGCCGTCGCGTCATGGCTGGCCATGGTCGCGGTCGGCCTCGACAACGCCCTGTTCTGGGCGATCCTGATCTTCATCGCGTCGTACATCCCCGTGGTCGGCGGGATCGTCGCCGTGGCCCTGCCGCCGATCTTCGCCCTCGTGCAGTTCGACGGCCTCTGGCAGGCGGCGGTGCTGTTCGGCGTACTTCAGGCCATCGGGATGTTCGTGGGCAACGTCGTCCAGCCCCGGATGCAGGGCCGCAGCCTCAACATGGACCCGATCGTCCTGCTCCTGGCGCTGGCCTTCTGGAGCGTGCTCTGGGGCCTGCCGGGGGCGTTCCTGTCGACGCCCCTGACCACTGTGATGATGGTGATCCTGGTGCAGTTCCAGGGAACTCGCTGGATCGCCGTCCTGCTGTCGGCCGATGGCGATCCAGGCCAGCTCAAAGGCGGCCACGCGCCGGCGGTCCACGACCACGGACCGGCCGCGCCCGGGCGCGAGCCCACGCCAAAACCCGCACCAAAACGACGCACGAAGAACTTGAGATCGGGGACTTAAACCGTGACCAGCGCCTTCCTATCTAAAGTTGGCCGGACGACATACGCGTCTGGCACGTGCGTCCGCTTCCCAACCCCCCGGACGCAGCGAGCACTCCGGTTCCTGCCGTTCCCCCGCGGCGGAACCCCGCGGCGCCGGACTCTCTCCTCCGGCGCCGTTCTCGCCAACGGCCCTGTCCTTCCCCCCAGGGACACGGCCGTTCCGGCCGAGGAGACGCGGTCGTGAGCCGCGCTCCCCGCGCCGGAGTGGGCCTGGCCAAGACCCTCGAAACCACTCTTAAGGATGATCCTGCCGCCGCGGGTGTTCGCGACTTCGCCAAGCAGGCCGCGGCCGACGCCCAGCCCGACGAGTTGCCCGAGCTGTCGGCCAGCGACCTGGCCAGCAACCTCGCGGATTTCTGGCGCTCGGCGGATCGCCGTCGCGGCCGCGGGCCGCAGATCCGGATCGCGCCGGCCCTGGGCGCGGATCTGGACCGTCTCGAGATCGTGCAGGACGACGCGCCGTTCCTCGTCGACAGCGTCATGGGCGAAATCGCCGATCAGGGCCTGTCGGTCCGCGCGATGTTCCACCCGGTGGTCGAAGTGCAGCGCGACCGCACAGGCGTTCGTGGCGCTGAGGGATCGCCGCGCCGCGAATCCATGATCGAGGTCTTTCTCGAAAGCGTCGGGCGCGATCGGGAAAAGGCGTTGATCGAAGGGATCAAGGCCACGCTGGGCGACGTCCGCGCCGCGGTCGAGGACTTCCCGGCCATGCTGGACCTGATGGGCCGGACGGCTGAGGAGCTCGAGGCGTCGGGCAAGGCCGGCCCGGACGAGATCGCCTTCCTCACCTGGCTGCACGCCCAGCACTTCGTCTTTCTGGGCGCCCGCACCTACGAATATCCGCGCCTGAAGAGCGGGGAATACGCCGCCGAGGAGCCCGTGTACCAGGCCAAGGATGGCCTGGGCGTGCTGCGCGATCCCGAGCGCACCGTTCTGCGTCGCGCCAACGAGCCAGCGGTGCTGATGAGCGCCGTGAAGGATCGCATCGTCCGCGACCCGGCCGTCACGATCGCCAAGTCCAACGTGAAGAGCCGCGTCCATCGCCGTGGCTACATGGATTACATTGGGGTCAAACGGTACGACGCCGACGGGCGGCCGACCGGAGAGGTCCGCTTCGTTGGGCTGTTCACGGCCGAGGCCTACGACCAGCCGGCCGGCGGCGTGCCACTGATCCGCGAGAAGGTGGCGCGGGTGATGAAACGGGCCGGCGCCGCGCCCGGCAGCTACAACGAGAAGCGCCTCAAGAACATCGTCGAGAACCACCCGCGCGACGAGCTGTTCCAGATCAGCGAAGACGAACTGCTCAAGATGGCTGTGGGCATCCTGCACCTGTCGGATCGCCCCCGGGTCAAGCTGTTCGAGCGCCGAGATCCCTTCGACCGCTTCGCCTCCATCCTGCTGTTCGTGCCGCGCGACCGCTACGACAGCGACCTGCGCAAGCGGGCGGGCGAGCTGCTGACCGAGGCCTACGGCGGCCGTCTCTCGGCCTACTATCCCAGCTTCAACGACACGCCGCTGGCCCGCGTGCACTTCATCATCGGCTTCACCCCCGGCCAGCACCGCACACCCGACCTACGCCAGCTTGAGGCGGAGATCACCGAGGCGGCCCGGACGTGGGAGGACCGCTTCGACGCCGCTGTGCGTGGCAGCGGGCGGGACCCGGACGCGGTGGCCGCCACCGTCGCCGGCTATCGCGAGGCCTTCCCGGCCGGCTACCGGGATCGCTTCGACGCCGCCGAAGCCCTCGCCGACGTGGCCGAGTTCGAGGCCTTCGGCCAGGATCAGACGATCCGCGCCCGGGCCTACCGGATGCCAAGCGACGGTCCGCTCCAGTTCCGCTTCAAGCTGTATCGGAAGGGCGAGCCCGCGCCCTTGGCCGACGTCCTGCCGATCCTGGAGAACATGGGCCTTAAGGCCATGGCCGAGGCGGGCTTCAAGGTGTCGCCGGACGGCGCGACCCCTGTCTGGGTCCACGACTTCGAGATCGAGGATCCGCGCGGCGGCGATCTGGTGTTCGACGAGATCCGCGACGTGTTCGAGGACACCGTCGTCGCCGTCTGGACCGGCCGCACTGAGAACGACGGCTTCAACCGCCTGGTGATGGAGCTTTCCATCCCCTGGCGCGACGCCGCCCTGGTCCGCGCGCTGGGACGTTATCGGCAGCAGTCGGGCCTGGATCCGTCGCAGCGGGTGCAGGAGCAGGCGCTATCCAGCCATCCGGGCGTCACCCGGCTCATCCTCGACCTGTTCCGTATCAGGTTCGATCCCGCGATCTCCGCCGACGTCGAGACCCGCCAGGCCCAGGCCGGCGCGGTGATGGACGACATCGTCGAGGCCCTGCAACTTGTCGAGAGCCTGGACGACGACCGGGCCCTGCGGCGTCTGGCGCTGTTGGTCGCCGCGATCCAGCGGACAAACTTCTATCAGCTCGGTCCCGACGGCGGGGTGAAGCCCTACATCTCGTTCAAGGTCGCCTCGGGCGTCCTGGCCGACCTGCCGGCGCCCAAGCCCTTCCGCGAGATCTTCGTCTGGTCGACGCAGGTCGAGGGCGTCCACCTGCGCTTCGGTCCCGTGGCCCGCGGCGGCCTGCGGTGGTCGGACCGCCGCGACGACTTCCGCACCGAAGTGCTGGGCCTGGTGAAGGCGCAGCAGGTCAAGAACGCCGTCATCGTGCCCGTCGGCTCGAAGGGCGGATTCTATCCGAAACAGCTGCCGAAGGGTCCGCCGGACGCCGTCCGCACCGAGGCGATCGCGGCTTATAAGACTTTCTTGTTCGGCCTCCTGGATCTCACCGACAACCTCGACGCCAACGGCCGGGTGATCCATCCCGAGGGCGTGGTGGTCCATGACGGGGACGATCCGTACCTGGTCGTGGCGGCCGACAAGGGCACGGCCACCTTCTCCGACATCGCCAACGGGGTGGCCGAGTCCTACGGCTTCTGGCTGGGCGACGCCTTCGCGTCGGGCGGTTCGGTCGGCTACGACCACAAGGTCATGGGGATCACCGCGCGCGGCGCGTGGGAGGCGGTGAAGCGGCACTTCCGCGAGATGGGCAAGGACATCCAGTCCGAACCCTTCACCGTCGTCGGCTGTGGCGACATGTCGGGCGACGTGTTCGGCAACGGCATGCTGCTGTCGCGCCA
>JAIXTR010000011.1 GCA_027483845.1 Caulobacteraceae bacterium
CACGTGGTCCCACAGAAGGACGGCGGCCTGAAGTACAACAAGCTCGTCCAAGCCAAGTCTCTCGAGGTGTGCGCTGCGAACCTTGAGGCCATGCGGATCAAATTCCTGACTCTGGGGGGCAACCAGCAGGAGATCTACGGCGCCTACCAGGCCAACTTCCTGTTCCTGGAGAAGACCGGGGTGTTCACCTCGACATCGCTCGAAGGGCCGCGGTACGTCGCGCTCGTGCGGACCGGCGATGGCCGGCTCGCGATCCCGGGGGCGATGCCCCAGACCCCGTGAGCCGATCCAATCTGCTGTGGACGGTTCACTGCAATCGGAACATTATAAGAACATCTGCCTTGTTAAGTGATTTGCGGCCGGGTAGGTAGGGGCAGGGCGCGAAGCCTGCTTCTACGGAAACCAAGGAACAGATCGAATGGCGGGCAGCGTCAACAAGGTGATCCTCATCGGCAATCTCGGCGCCGATCCCGAAATCCGGTCGCTCGGGTCTGGCGACCGCGTCGCCAACCTTCGCATCGCCACGTCCGAGACGTGGCGCGACCGGAACTCCGGCGAGCGCAAGGAAAAGACTGAGTGGCACCGGGTGGTGGTCTTCAACGAGAACATCGTGAAGGTCTGCGAGAACTACCTGAAAAAGGGCGCCAAGGTTTACATTGAGGGCTCGATCCAGACCCGCAAGTGGGCGGACCAGTCGGGCGTCGAGAAGTTCTCCACCGAGATCGTGCTGCAGAAGTTCCGCGGCGAACTGACCATGCTGGATGGCCGCGGCGGCGACGCCGAGCAGGGCGACAGCGGCTATGGCGGCGGCGGCGGTTTCTCCTCGGGCCCCCGCCAGTCCAGTTCCGCTCCCCGCGAGGACTTCTCGGCGAACCTCGACGACGAAATCCCGTTCTAGAGTCGGGCGTTCATCGTCGCGCACCGCAGCGGCGCCGGTCCTTCGGGAGCGGCGCCGTTTCGATTCGTCGGGTTCGATTTGTCGGGCTAGAGGCGGGTGCGGAGCGACCACAGTTCGGGGAAGCAGCGGCGCTTGAGCGTGCTTTGCAGATAGCTGGCCCCGTCGCTGCCGCCGGTTCCCCGCTTGCCGCCGATGATGCGTTCGACGGTCAACACGTGCTTGTGGCGCCAGGTCAGCAGCGCGTCGTCCAGGTCGACCAGCTTTTCGGCCAACTGGTAGAGCTCCCAGTAGCGCTTGGTGTCCCGATAGACGGCCAGCCAGGCGTCCTCGACGGCCGGAGATGGGGCGTAAGGCTGGGTCACGTCGCGTTGCAGAACCTCGGCCGGGATGTCGAAGCCGTGGGCCACGAGCCGCTCGATGGCGTCGTCGTAGAGACTAGGCGCTTCCAGGGCGCGCTTAAGGCTCTCCAGTGCGACGGTGCCTTCGTCCTGGAACGAGAGGAACGAGGCGTCCTTCAGCCCCAGCATGTATTCCAGGGTCCGGAACTGCCAGGACTGGAAGCCGGAGCTGGAGCCCAGGCCGTCACGGAAGCTGAGGTAGTCGGACGGGGTCATGGTGGCCAGGACGTCCCACGACAGCGTCATGATCGTCTGGATGCGCGATACCCGGGCCAGCGCCTTGTAGGCCGGCTCCAGCTCCTGCGATCGGATGAGGCGCTTGGCCAGCTGGACTTCGTGGACGATCTCCTTGAGCCAGAGTTCCTTGGTCTGGTGGATGACGATGAACAGCAGCTCGTCGTGCCGATCGCTGGTCGGGTGCTGCGCCGTGAGCAGACGGTCGAGGTCGAGGTAGCTGGCGTAGGTGGTGTCGGTCACTTGGTCTCTTCCGGCTTCGGCGCGGGCGGGGGGCAGGTGTCGCCGATGCGCCGGGCTTCTGTCGAGGCCTTGCCCACGATGTCCAGGCCGAGGAATTCGGCCGCGATCTCGGCGGTGAGATCGAAGCGGGTCGGGGAATAGGTCCCGGCGCCCTGCACGGCGATCTTGCGACCCTTCTTGCTGACGCACGTGCCTTTCAGCGTGATCTTGCCGTTGGCGAACACCTTGGTCGGATACGTGCAGGTGTAGTGGCGGTTGGACGGACCGCCCATGAACTTCTCGACGTCGGCCGGAGTGATGCAGCGCCGTTCGGTCGAGCTCTGCCGGATCGGGGACAGAAGCCGATTGGTGGATTCCCAGTAGCCGGGCTGAATTAAAGGCGCGGCGGCGGCCGGCGTGGCGAGCGCCAGGGCGAGCAGAACGGGGGGCAGGACTCTCATGTGGCGCGACTCTAGGGGTGATTCCGGCGCCAGCGTGACGCGCGGCGGATGAACCGCGGCTTAGCCCGCCTCAGCGGACTCGGCCTGCCCCGACTGCAGGAAGGCCAGGTTCTGCTCGCGGATTCGCCGTTCGGCCTCGCCGTAGAAGAAGGGCAGGAATGCATACCGGCGTCCCGCGACGACTGGGGTCGCCTCGTGTTGCAGGTTGCAGGCGAAGACGACGGCGCCGCCGGTCGGTGGCCGGTACGTGCGTGGTCCGAACTCCGGGAACCGCAGATCGCCGCCCTCGAACGCCTCTGCGTTGAGGTTGATCGAGCAGGCAAAGCGCCGATGGGCCGTGCCCAGGGTCTCGTTGTCGCGATGGGCGCGGAAATAGCCGCCATCGGCCGCGTCGTAGCAGGCGACGATGTAGCGCTCGATCCGGGTCGCCTGGAATTGATAGGTCCGGCGGATCATCGGCACGACGCTGCGTTCGATGCGTTGGGCGATCTCGCGGCGCAGGTCCTCATCGCCTTCGAGGCTGACGTCCTGCCGGCGCTTCATGTTGTCGAAGACGCGGACGGTGCGGCCTCCGATGTCGCGCATGACCCCGCTGGGGCGTCCGCCGCGGGCTTCGTAGATCTCGATCAGGCGGCGGCAGAGCTCGGGTTCGAACACGCGCGGCACGATCAGAACGGGGGCCGTCAGCAGGGTCCCGGCATGAGCGGCGAGCGGCGGCAGGCCGGCGGCGATGCGATCGAACAGCGGTCCGGGTTGATCGAGGGGGGCGTGCGCCAGAAGACGGGCCGCGGGGTCCATCAGGAACCAGCCCCCGTCGCCCGCGGCCACATGGTAACGCGGCGCGACCTCACCCGCCGGGTCGAAGAACCAGCGTTGTCCCGGGATCTGGTCAGCGGGGATATCGGGCCCGTCGGAGCGGTCGACCACGAAGAAGGCGGCCAGGAAAGTGTCGTCGAAGCGCGCCCGGATGGTCTCGAACGCGGCGAGCGCCGCCTGGCGGCGCGCCGGGTCGTTCGGCATGAACGCCAGCAGGATGTAGCGCCCCGCCACGGTGCTGAAATGGTAGTTGGGGTTGCTGCGGGTGGCCGCCCGAAAATCCGGAGCCAGTTCACCGATCGTCAGCGGCGGCAGCGCCCAACGCCCGCTCATGCCTCGGCGCCTTCGGGTTGCCGCTGATCTGTCGCTGCGATGCGGGCGCGGTAGGCGTCGAGCACGGCTTGGCCAGCTTCGTCGTACAGGAACGGCAGGAAGGCGTACCGGCGCCCTGCGGTCACCGGCGTGGCCTCGTGCATCAGGGTGCAGGAAAAGACGACGGCGCCGCCGACCGGCGGTCGGTAGGTGGCTGGGCCGTACTCGGCGAAGCGCAGATCGCCGCCCTCGAACCCGCTGTTGAGGTTGATCGAACAGGCGAAGCGGCGATGCGCCGTGCCCTGGGTCGTGTTGTCCCGGTGGGGATGGAAGACGCCCCCGTCCTTGGCGTCATAGCAACTGACCAGAAAGCGCTCGATACGGGTCGGCTGATAACCCAGCGCCCGGACCATCATGGGGTAGAGCCGACGTTCCAGCCGTTCGCGGATCGCCGCCTGCAATTCGGGATCCTGGATCCAGATGTCCCGGCGGCTCTTCAATGGGTCCATCACCGCCACGGTGCGGTCCCCGTCGTCGCGCATGACGCCGGTGAAGGCGCCGCCGTCGGCCGCGTGCAGGGCGATCAGGGCTTCGCACAGCGCGGGCTCGAAGATGTTGGGCAGGGTGAGTACGGGGGCGTGCAGCGGGACACCCGCATGGTCACCGGGCGGCGGCAGGGCGGCCAAGCGGGACAGGATATCCATCGGGGCGTCGATCGCGGCCGAGGCCATGACGCGAAGCGTCGGGTCCAGCAGCAGCCAGTGCGGCTCGCCCACATAGCCCTTGGTGATCGCGCCGTGCGGGTCGCGCATCCAACGAAGTCCGCGGATGTCGCGCAGGCCAACGCTCATCTCGGGGTCGCGAAACACAACGAAGGCACAGGCCCTGACCTCATCGAAGAGGTGCTGGTGCGCGGCGAGCGCGCGGAGGGCCGCCACGCGCGGCTCGGCCTCCTGCGGCAGGAACAGCATCAGGACGTAGCGCCCCGCGACCGTGTCGAAGGCGAACGCGGGGTTGGAGGGCGTCCAGGCGGTGAACCATGGCGCGGTCTGTCCAGGCAGCAGCGGCATCGAGGCCAACCTAGAGCGTTCGTCGATGCAGGTCACGGGGGAGGCCACGGGGAAAGGCGCCCGGTGACCTGTCGCACTCCGCACGCGTGCGCGTGTACGTGCGTGCGCACGCGCGACGTGGCGTTTCGGCCTTCGGGGTGTTAATTGGGATACCCATCTAACCCTTCGATTCGAACGGCGATTTCCCTCCCTTGACCGACGACAGCACCACGACCCCTCCCGACCACGGGCCCGGGGGCATCGCACCGATCGCGATCGAAGACGAGCTGAAGCGCTCGTACCTCGACTACGCCATGAGCGTGATCGTCAGCCGGGCGTTGCCGGACGTGCGCGACGGCCTGAAGCCGGTGCACCGGCGGATCCTGTTCTCGATGGGCGAGCAGGGGCACACGCCCGACCGGTCCTATGTGCAGTCGGCCCGGGTCGTCGGTGACGTGATGGGTAAGTATCATCCGCACGGCGACGTCGCGATCTACGACACCATGGTCCGGATGGCCCAGCCGTTCTCCATGAGCCTGCTGCTCATCGACGGGCAGGGCAACTTCGGCTCGGTGGATAACGATCCGCCGGCCGCCATGCGCTACACCGAGAGCCGCATGACGAAGGCCGCCATGGCCATCCTGGCGGACCTCGACAAGGACACGGTCGACTTCAAGGACAACTATGACGGCTCCGAGAGCGAGCCGGTGGTCCTGCCGTCGCGGATCCCGAACCTACTCGTCAATGGCGCGGGCGGCATCGCCGTCGGCATGGCCACCAACATCCCGCCCCATAACCTGGGAGAGGTCGTCGACGCCTGCCTGGCCTATATCGACGATCCGGACATCGGCCTGGACGCGCTGCTGGACATCGTCCCGGGCCCCGACTTCCCCACGGGCGGCCAGATCGTCGGTCGCACCGGCGCGCGCACGGCGCTGATGACCGGCCGCGGATCGGTGATCATGCGCGGCATCGCCAACGTCGAGGAGATCCGCAAGGATCGCGAGGCGATCATCATCACGGCGATCCCGTACCAGCTGAACAAGGCCTCGCTTGTCGAGCGGATCGCCGAGCTCGTTCGCGAGAAGCGGGTCGAAGGCGTCTCCGACCTGCGTGACGAATCCGACCGCCAGGGCATGCGCATCGTCATCGAGATGAAGCGTGACGCCTCGGCCGAGGTGCTGCTGAACCAGCTCTACCGCTACACGCCGCTGCAGTCCTCGTTCGGGGTCAACATGCTGGCGCTGAACCGCGGGCGGCCCGAGCAGATGGGCCTGCGCGAGATGATCACCGCCTTCGTGGATTTCCGCGAAGAGGTCGTGGTCCGCCGCACCAAGTTCGAACTCTCCAAGGCGCGGGACCGGGGCCACGTCTTGGTTGGCCTGGCGATCGCCGTCGCCAACATCGACGAGTTCATCCACATCATCCGCTCGTCCAAGGATCCGACCGAGGCGCGCGAGCGCCTGGTGGCGAAAGACTGGCCGGCGGGCGACATGCTGCCCCTGGTCGAGCTGATCGCCGACCCGCGCACCCTTGTCATCGACGGCAAGGAAATCAGGCTCACGGACGAACAGGCCCGCGCCATCCTGGCCCTGACGCTGTCGCGCCTGACCGGCCTGGGCCGTGACGAAATCTTCGGCGAAGCCCGCGAACTGGCCAACACCATTCAGGGTCACCTGGAGATCCTGGCGTCCCGCGAGAAGATCATGGGCATCGTCCGCGAAGAGCTGGTCGCGGTGCGCGACGCCTTCGCCGTGCCGCGCCGGACCGAGATCATCGACGGCGACGCCGACGTCGAGGACGAGGACCTGATCGCCCGCGAGGACATGGTCATCACCGTGACCCACGGCGGCTATGTGAAGCGCACACCGCTCAGCCTGTACCGGACCCAGCACCGGGGCGGGAAGGGCCGCTCGGGCATGGCGACCAAGGACGAGGACGCCGTCACCCGCGTGTTCTCGGCCAACACGCATACGCCGATGCTGTTCTTCTCGTCGGGCGGCAAGGCCTACAAGCTGAAGGTCTGGCGCCTGCCGGTGGGTACGCCGACGTCGCGCGGCAAGGCCTTCGTCAATCTGCTGCCGATCGAGCCCGGCGAGACCATCACCTCGATCCTGCCGCTGCC
>JAIXTR010000133.1 GCA_027483845.1 Caulobacteraceae bacterium
ACCCGCGTTGATGTCCTTGAGGAGCGACAGGGTGTCGGTCGGGGTCGAACGGATGAATCCCCGCGCCCAGGCGTCCACCACCGGGTCGAACGGGTCCGGCTGCGCAAGCGCCCCAAGATCCACGACATCATCGGGGGCCGCTGCGAAGGGATAGAGATGCGCGGCGGGATCGATCCGCAGGATCGGCCATGGGTCGGCGGAGGTTTCCACGGTCAGGCGGCTCGCGATGGTGAGGTCAACCACCGGGTCCGGGAACACGGCGGTCGCGATCAGATTGCCGAAGACGTCCTGGGCCCAGGTCACGTCGGCCTCGGGGCTGCAACGCAGGTCGTGGGCAAGAACCCGCAGGTCATGATTGCCGCGGGGCCGAAGCATCAGACGATGCGACTGCAGCTGGACCGGCCGCGCGTACCGATAGACCGTGCGGTGGGAGATGTTCAGCCGCACAGCGCTCAGGCTCCGGCCGGGAGTTCGGCGATCGCCCCCACCATGACCGGCTCGACCGAAAGCGCCAGCGAGATCCTTCGGAAGGGCGCGAGGCTGGCGCTATTCCTCGTTGGGTATGTTCAGCAACCGTCCGCAGGCCTTGCAGTGCACCGCGTCCGGGTCGTGGCGCATCAGGCCGCAGCTCTGGCAGGTGAAGCGCACCTTGTAGGGCCGGATCAAGGTCTGGGCGAAGCGGACAAACAGGGTGATCCCGCTGATCATGATGCCGATCGTCAGCAACCGGCCCCAGGTCCCCGGCAGGGTGATATCGCCGAAGCCGGTGGTCGTGAGCGTGGTCACCGTGAAGTAGAGCGCGTCCACATAGCCATCCAGGCCGGGATGCGTGCGGGCGAACCCCGTGTAGACGAACCCGGTCGTGACGAAGATGAAGGTGATCAGCGTCGCCAGGGCCTTGGAGATATCCTCCACCCGCGTGTCGTCGTACCGGCGCCCGATCGTGTCCCAGAAGATTTCGCTATGGGCCAGCGACCACAGGCGCAGCACCCGCAGGAACGCCAGGTTGAAGAGCCAGAGCGGGAACAGCAGGGTTATAAGGACGAACA
Source organism: Caulobacteraceae bacterium (assembly GCA_027483845.1). Classification (GTDB taxonomy): domain Bacteria; phylum Pseudomonadota; class Alphaproteobacteria; order Caulobacterales; family Caulobacteraceae; genus Phenylobacterium. The sequence goes on from JAIXTR010000133.1 coordinate 1,050, forward strand.
GATCGATCCACACGCTGAAGCGCCGGAAGAAGGTCCGAAGGCTGGTGTCGGCCAGCGCCCGGGCCGCCAGCTCCAGCGCCAGGACAAAGGCCACCGCATAGTCGACGAACAGATAGGCCGGGAAATCGCGCAGGAACGGCGCTGCGATGAAGAAGGCGATCAGCAGAACGTCGATGCCGATGATCCAGATCCGGAAGCGAACCGATTCCGGCGAGGCGCCGTGGTACAGCTCCCGCAACCGCACGCGCAGTCGGGGCAGACGCCGCCGTTTGGCCAGATCTTCGGTTGTGGGGTTCGTCACACGCGCTCCTGGCCTGACCGAGAGCGGTCCGCGCTAGATTGTTCCCATCGCGGTCCACATCGCCATGGCGAGGCCCATGGCGCGCATGTCGCCCTGCGTCGTCCCCGCCATCTTGTTCATCACGTAGCCGAAGGTGGTGCGGGCATCCATGTCGATGATGATCAGGGAGCCGCCGTAGCCGCCCCAGTAGATGGTATTGGGGTTCGGGAACGGCACCATGCCGCCGGACAGGCCAAAGCCCAGGCCGAACCGCGCCGGCACGTCCAGCACCAGATCGCGACCCTCCACCTGCAGTTCGAGGGCCTTGCGGCAACCGGCCTCGGACATGAAGCGCCTGCCCTTGGCGACGCCGCCGTTGGCCAGGATCGTATGGATTTCCGCCACCGAGCGCGCATGACCCGTCCCGCCCGCCGCCGGGATCTCGGCGCCGCGCCAGGCGCGGGTGCGGGTTGCGGCGACGTCGATGCCGGGGTTGGTCGACATGTTCCGCTGGATCTCGGTCTCCTGCCGGACTTCGGCCTGCGACTGGCCAGCCGGCGGGGGGATCAGTTCGGCGACGCGGGCGTCCTCGGACGCTGGCAGCCCGATCCAGAAGTCGGCGCCCAGCGGCTCGGCGATCTCCTCGCGAAACACGGTCCCGAGCGATTTGCCGGTGATGCGGCGGACCACCTCGCCCACCAGATAGCCCTGGGTGAGCGCATGATAGCCCGGCGCGGCGCCCGGCTCCCAATAGGGCGCCTGGGCCGCCAGTAGCGACGTCGCCTTCTCCCAGTCATAAAGGTCGTCGTTGGTGATCGGCGTCTTCCAGCCGGACAGGCCGGACGCATGGCTCATCAGATGGCCGACGGTCACGCCCGCCTTCCCGTTCGCCGCGAACTCAGGCCAGTACTTGGCCACCGGCGCATCGAAATCCAGGTCTCCCCGGTCGGCGATCAACAGCGCCGTCAGGGCCGTCATGGTCTTGGTGGTCGAATAGACGTTGACGATGGTGTCCCGCGTCCAGGGCCGGGTCTTGGCCGGATCGGCGAACCCGCCCCAAAGGTCGACGACGGTCTCCCCTTCGACGGTCGCACAGAACGCAGCGCCCAGATCCGCCCCGCTGGACAGGTTCTCTTCGAACACCGTCCGCACGCCCGCATAGCGGTCGTGGACCATTCCCTGAATTGCGCCATCCGCCATCGTCATGTCCTTGTCGCTCAGGCCGCGAGGCCCTGTAGCCGCGCCGCGATCTCTCGCACCTTCTCAGGACCGCCCAACAGCTGCCGGTTCTGACCGATGCGCTTGAACCAGTAGTGCAGTCCCAGCAGGTCCGTGATGCCGATGCCGCCATGCACTTCGGTCGCCGTGCGCGCGATAAAGCGCCCGATCTCCGAGGTGTGAGCCTTGGCGTGCGCCGCGATCAGGGACGCCTCCTCGGGCGCATGGTCGAAGGCGTAGGCAGCGTACCAGACCAGCGCACGCGCGGGCTCCAGCTCCGCCGCCATCTCCGCGCACAGGTGCTTCACCGCTTGAAAGCTGCCGATCGTGCGGCCGAACTGTCGCCGCTCCTTGGCGTAGGCCACCGCCCGATCCAGCATGGTCTGAGCGGCGCCCAGGGTGTCTGCGGCCAGGATGATCCAGGCGGCGTCCCGCAGCCGATCAAGCGTCCCGGACGCCAACAACGGCTCGGCGGGGGTGTCCTTGAACGTCAGAGCCGTCAGGCGGCGCGTGACATCGATGCTGAGCATCGGTTCGGCCGCCTCGGCGACCTGAGCCAGGTGCACGCCGCCCGCGGTGTCGCCCACCAACAGCAGGTCGGCGCCCGTGGCGTTCAGCGCGAACAGCGCCGTGCCGGTGAGCCGGCCGTCCCGCGCCGTCACGCCGGCGCCATCGCGCGCCCCGGCCACCGGTTCGGAGATCGCGACACCGGCCGTGACCGCACCCGTCGCCAGTTTTGGCAGCCAGCGACGGCGCTGGTCCTCCGTTCCGGCCATCTTCAGCGCCAGGGGCGCAAGCACCGCCGAGCCGAGGAACGGCGCCGCGGCAGCGGCCTTGCCGAGCGCCTCGCTGGCCAGGGCCGCCTCCAACATGCCGAGGCCAAGGCCGCCCTGGTCCTCCGGGACCATCAGGCCTGGCAATCCAAGTTCAGCCAGGCCGGTCCAGATCGCAGACACTTCGCCCGGACCGCCATCGTCACCGAGACGCCTGAGGCGCTCCAGCGGCACGAGGTCGGCCAGCGCCCGGTTGAGGCTGTCCTGCAGCAGAACCTGGTCTTCGGAAAGCGCGAACCGCATTCAGGCCTCCACCGTCTTGGGTTCGCGCGGCAGCCCCAGGCCGCGCTCGGCGATGATGTTCTTCTGAATCTGCGCCGTGCCGCCGCCAATGATCAGGCCCAGGTCGAACATGTAGTTCCACTGCCAGCGCCCCTTGGCGCGCAGATGCGGTCCGTCTTCGTAGAGGATGCCCAGTTCCCCCAGCGCATCGATCGCCAATGCGGCGATCTGATGGTTCAACTCGCAGCCCTGCAGCTTCACGACCAGCCGCGCCAGGCCCGCCGTGTCGTCGGTCATGGTGCGCAGGCCATTGAACTTCATCGAG
>JAIXTR010000368.1 GCA_027483845.1 Caulobacteraceae bacterium
CATACCCTGACCTTCCCGCTGGACACGCCGTTTGCTTGGCTCAGCAAGGGGCCGCTGAAGACGAAGCTGCTCGACAAGATCGAGGCGGAGCTTCGGACCCGGATCTCCAAGGAAGGCGGCAAGATCCGCAAAGGGTGGAGAGTCACCGGCGTCGCTCTGGACGACAGCGTAGACGCCAACAAGCATCCGGTGGATGGGTTTGTTGCGATAAAATCCAAGGATCCGAAGGGACGGGAAAGGTTGGAGACGTTCCGCTATGCGGTGATCGCCACGCCGGCCCGGGAGGCAGGATATCTTTCACTGGGCGATGGCAGCCGGACGAGCCTGACATATCGACAGCCCAATCTCGCACGACTTCGGGAAGCACAAACGGCGCGGATCCCGGTCGTCTACCTCTACTTCACGCCTGAATTCCTGAGAGCCCACAAGGAAGATCTCAAATTCCTTCCAAACGAACTCACGGGATTCAAGCAGCGTAAGCTCAAGCCAGGCCCAAAGCCCGTGACAAGCGCGGAGGATCCGGCGGCCGGCGCCGCGAAGCTCGCGGTCCTGTTTCCGAACATCCCCCTGCCCGAAGTCGGCTACGACATCTCGATCCACAACATCGCCTCGGTCTGGGACGATCCCCGGAACGATCTCGGCGCAGAGCCCGGCGAACCCGTGCTGGTGGTCGCGGCATCCCGCGCCACAGCGATCAAGGCGATCGGTCCGGAGGAGGTTGGGAACACGAGCTACGGCGCCAAGGACGACAGCGGCACGCGGCAAGGCTGGCAGATGCTGGTGCGCCTGCACGGCTATCTCCCATTCATCAATCCCGGAAAGGAGTGGGGCGCGAGCTATCCTGATGCGCGCGGCCCTGTATCGGTTGACTACTCGCGCACGCGGGTCATCACCAACAAGGAGCACCAGCTGTTCCTGAACGACACCGGCAGCAACGAGTGGCGGCCCAAGGTCAAGCTGGAGAACGCGAAGGGCGAGTTGGTCTGCCGGAACGTATTCTTCGCCGGTGACTACTGCATGAGCGACGTCGACATGGCGACGGTCGAGGCCGCCGTGCAGAGCGGCGTCCTGGCGGCGCAGGCGCTCCAGTGGGAGAACCGGGCCGAAACCCCTATCCCGGAAGGCAAGGCCATCCGGCTCCGCAAGCATACGGTCTATTCGGCCGAAGCGCTGCTGGTGGCGAAACTCTTCACCTCGCCGGCGGCCTACCTCGCGGCGCTGACAGACCTCTACCAGGGGGCCGAGCAGAAGCCGTCCGAAGCGGTCCGCTTCCCCCTGATGGCCGCGACGCTCGCGGCGGCCTTCTGGACGGACTGGCTGAGGAGCATCAACCAGCTCGCCGGCCACCTGATCCCCGACAGCGACGAGCGCAACGAGGGGCCGCCGGGCTATTCGGGCCGCCACGACCGGAAGATCGGCGTCGCCGGGCTGGCCGCCAATGTAGCGCGCGCACTGATCGTTGAGGGTCCGCGCGTGGCGCCGAAGCTCCAGGAAGAAGCGCTGGAACTGGCCTACGGGGCATGGCGCGGAACCGTCGGTCGCGCTCTGTTTCCCAGCATGCGCCGGAGTTGGCGCGATCCCGACCGGCCGCGTCTGCCGGTTCCACGGCGGGACAGCCGAGCCATACCCGACACGTGGTCCGATCTCGTCGGTCACGCTTTGGGCGACACCCCGGACACGGCGGGGCGGCTCTCGAATGTCGCGTTCGGCAAGACCGCTGGCGCGCTGGCGTTCCTGCAGGGCCTTCCGTCCGTCCCGGCGAACAAGCCACGGGCACTCCGTCGTCTGCTGCGCGACGCGGTCGCCAAAGGCGCTGCAGCTTACCGGCGCCGGGAAGGCGCGGACTGATGACTGTCGCCTGCGGCCCCCGGAGCCCTACGTGAATTCGGTCTCGACCGACATCGTCACCGCCTTAGGCTTCGCCGACGAACTGGCGCAGCTCCGCCGCATGATCGGCGCGTGGATCGAGACCACCGACCCCGCGATGCAGGAGATGCTGCGCTGGCAGTTCGAGCAGGGCTCGAAATACTTTCGCCCGCTGACCATCTTCGCCTGCCATCGCGCGCGCTTCGGCGGCAGCATCCCGAACTCGCTCATCGAGCGCGCCGTCGTGCTGGAGATGATGCACAACGTCTCGCTCATCATCGACGACATCCTCGACCAATCGCCCACCCGACGCGGACGGGCCACCCTGCACACCCGGTTCGGCCAGCTACCGGCGCTCATGGCCTCGGGCTACATCGTGGCCGAGGGCTATCGGATGTCGGCGGACCGGCCCTACGACGTCGGCCTATTCTCGGAATTGCTAAAGCGCCTGGGCGTTGCCGAGTGTGTCCAGTGGGACTCCCGACGTAAGCCAGGCGGCTACGAACACTGGCGTCGCCTGGCCCAGGAAGACACCGGCTCGATGTTCGAGGTCTGCGCCGCGATCGGGACCAGCGACGAGTCCTTGCGAATGTTCGGCAGGCTGCTGGGCATGGTCTACCATGGCTGCGACGATGTCGCCGACGTGAAGGGTCTGTCGTCGTTGGGCGGCGGCGGCGAAGATGATCTGCGCGACGGGATCCTGACCCTCCCGGCGGCGCTGGCGATCGAGGACGATGCGGCGGTGCGCGCCCTGTTCTGCGCCGATCAGCCCACGCCGGACGACCTGACCGTCATCGCCGCGGCCATGAGCCGACGGCTCCCGCAGGCCGAGGAGAAGCTCGACGAACTGGCCACCGAGGCCAAGTGGCAGGCAGAGCTCCACGCCACCGACCCGGCTGGCCTCTACGCCATGGTTGATCACACGCGCGAGCTTTCGCGTCGATGACCGCAGGCCGCGCGGCGCAGGCCTATGACGTCATCGTGGTGGGCGGTGGCCCCGCCGGTGCGACGATGGCCTGGGCGCTGGCGACCCAGGGCGTGCGGGTCGCCATCGTCGAGCGCGCGACGTTTCCGCGCGACAAGGTCTGTGGAGACTACATCGAGCCTGGCGGACTGCGCCTCCTGGCGCGCATGGGCGTGTTGCCTGAAATCGAGAGCGGCGAGCGCCTCAAGATCACCCGCAACCGCGTCTACTTTGGCCCCAAGCTGCTCTACCGGGGTGACATCCAGTACTACGACAACCCGGATGATACGCTGAACTATGGGTTGGTCGTCGCCCGCCGGGAGTTCGACGCCATCCTGTTGCAGGCCGCCCGGGACGCGGGAGCGGACGTCTTCACACAGGCGACGGTACGCGTCGTTACGCGGGAGAAGGGCTTGGTCACGGTCGAAGCGACCGTCGGGGATCAGACGCTTACGCTCTGCGCGCCGTTGGTGGTCGGGGCGGACAGGACAGAGTCGACCGTGGCCAAGCACATGGGCCTGCGCCGCACCGACCGACGCCATATCGGCGTCGCCCAGCGGGCATATGTGAGGGGCGTCGAGATCGACGGGGGCGAGGCCACGGTCTGGTTCGATGAGGAAATCGCGCCCGGCTATGGCTGGATGTTTCCCATGCCGGGCGGCCTGGCGAACGTCGGCGTCGGGTTCTCCAGCGAAACCAGTCAGCGTTTCGGGCTCCCGGTCCGCGAAGCTTTCGACCGGGCGCTGGCGCGGCTCCGGATCCGCCACCCGGGCTGCGCCCATGCCGAGCTCGCCAGCCGGCCGATCGGCGGAGTCGTGAAGACCTACGGCGGCATCGATCGCAACCATTTCGACGGCGGGCTGCTGATCGGCGACGCGGGTTCGTTCGTCGATCCGCTGACCGGCGAAGGCATCACCCACGGGATGGAGTCGGCGATCCTCGCCCTGCCAACTCTGCTCGACGCCCTGGAACGCGGGCGGTTCGACGCCGATGACCTCGCGACTTTCGACAGGGACTTCCGCAACTACTTCGACCCGGCCATGCGCTACTTGGCGCTATCCGGGGCGCTGGTCAGCAACCGCCACCTGTCCGAGTTCTGGCTCCGGGTCGGGGCTCACGGCTACGAGGAAGCGGCTAAAGACCCTGCCTTCGCCCGCCTCGCCGGCTCTGTCTTCGGCGGCCCGGCGCTTCAGCCGCTGGCCGTCAGCGCGCAGATGTGGGCCCGGGTCTTCTCGCGATATGCGCAGGCGCTGACCGGCGACGCCGGCGCAGGACGCTTCACGGAGGATATTCAGGCCTTCCAGCGTGGCTGGTCCCGCTCGGCAAGCGAGAATCCCGATTGGCATGCCGAGTGGCTTCGCGATGTCATCGCCCGCACGCTCGAGGTGCAGAAGACCATCTGGACCCGGCGCAATCCCCGGCCCGACGGCGTGTTCCGCTACATCGGCCTGGAAGACGCGGCCCCGGGCGCTAGACCAGCTCCGCTCGCATCGCAGGAGACCCAGGCGATGATCGTCGAAACCGTCCGCGCGATTGTGGAGGCCGGCGTCGCCCTTTTGACATCACGCGCCGCGCCTCCCCCTGATGCGGCGGCCCAACCGCGCCGCCGATGGCGGGTCAAGCCCTAGGCAGCGCGTCCGCCGCTGCGGCGCTGGCCAGTCCATCGAAGCGCTTCCGGTCGGCAGGACCGTGGTCAAGGTGCGCAAGATTGCGCGCGTCCCGCAGCGCACGCCCGCGGGACGCAGCGTCAACGCCCGAGAGTCCGGCGAGGGAGATGAGCGACCGGAACCGGAACTGGCCGGCCCCCATCAATGCGGAAAGCGAGGCCGTCCGCGAGAACGCCCGCGCGGCTTCGCGCTCCCGGCCGGACGCCAACAGGAGCCGGCCGTGCATGATCCGGATCGCCGGCACGAAGGCGCGTTCCTGCCGATTGACCGCATAGGCGTCCCGAAAAGTCTGTTCCGCCTCGGCGACCGCGCCGCCAAGCCACTGGGCGCGCGCCATGACGCCCAGCCAGAAGGCTTTGGACACGCCAGCCTTCAGCCGATCGAACCCCTTGAGAGCGATCGACGCCCGCTCGGCCCCCTCGGCGATCCGGCCGGCGTCAAGCTCCGCGATCGCCAGCCAGCCTGTAGCCAGATGGCTGGCGTAGTCGAAGCCGCTGTCGGCCGCGACCTTCGCCAATCTGTCAGCCGCATTTGCGAGTGCGACGGCGTCCTCGGCGAAATGGTGGAAGCAGGCCTCGATATGCGTGGCCATGGCGAGGTCGTAGGCCGTGCCGTAAGCGTCTGCGATCTCGAACGCCCGTTGCACCCGCGACCACCCCGACGCCTGGCGGCCAGCCATTTGCGCTGTCAGGCCACCGATCCCCATCGACAACACGTCATCCCCGGGCGCTCTGTGACTGTCGTCCCGCAAGCCTTCCCAGGTCACGAAGTCCCGCTCCGCCCGGACGAGATCGCCCGTGTAGAAGCCCTGCTGGACGCCGGCGCGGAGTATAAAGCGGCGCCGCCAGAGCGCGTCCTCATGCGCCTGGGTCAACGCCATGAAGCGCGCGACGGTGGCCTCGGCCTCGGCGTAGTCACCCGCGGTGAAGACACTGCGCCATTTCACCTGCTCCTCACGCGCCCGCGCGCCCGGGTCGCCCACCTGCTCCGCGAGAACTGCGGCGCGCAGCGTCGATGCGCCCGCTTCAGGCGCCGAATAGCCCTGGGTGATCTGTAGCACCCGGTTGAACGCCGCACGGATCGTGAGCTCCAGCCTGTCTCGCTCTGGCAAATCGACCTCGCCCAGCACGGCCAGCGCCTGGCGGTAAGCGTGCTCCGCTTCCTGGAAGGCGCGCCGCCGGTTGGCCGACGCGCCAGCCTCACGCCAAGCCGCCAACGCCTCGGGATATCGGCCGGCCAGCGTCCAGTGCCGCGCAATCACCTCGGGGCGCCCGTCAATGAGGAGATGGGCGGCGCGTTCGTGCAGCTCGCGGCGTTCGCGTTTGGGAAGCGTGTCGTAGGCGGCGGCGGCCAGGAGCGCATGGCGGAAGGCGCACGCATCGCCCACCCTTACGATCACGCCCCGGTCTTCAAGGTCTTCAAGAATAGTCTCTGCGTCACGGGCTCCTTGCCCGATCATGTCGCCAAGGAGTGCGGCTGAGAAGGTCTGCCCGAGAACGGACGCGATCTGCGCATAACGCTTCGTCGGCCCCACGCACTCGAGCTTGGCTGCGAGCAGATCCGACAGCGAGCGCGGCAGAGCGTCGTCGAGCGCCACCCCTGGCTGGTCGGCGACCAATCGCGCCATTTCTTCGATGTAGAGCGGGATACCGTCGGCGCGGGCGACGATGGCGCCGATCTGCGCCAGACTGAGCTCGCCGCCGCTGGCCAGGCGCGCCAGCGCGACGCTTGCGGTGGCGTCGAGCTTCGTCAGTTCGATTTCCCGTCGCCGGACGTCGCGTGGCCAGGGTTCGCGAGCCCCGGGCCGCGAGGTGCAGACCACAAGAAGCCGGCCTCCCTCGCCCGCCGCCGCGATGAGTCCGAGGAGCTCCAGGGAAGACGGATCCGCCCAGTGGATATCCTCGACGAAAAGCACTGTCGGACGCCGCTCAGCCGCCGTCCGAATGCGCCGCGTCATTTCGGCCATCCAGTCGTCCCGGCGCGCGGGGTCACCAGCTTCGCCGCTGGCGAGGTAGGTCATCAGGGGATCTTCAGCGCCGCGGCCGCCCTGCCCCGGGTCGGCGAGACGTCGTGCGACCTGCGCCGCCACATGGAAGGGCGTGTTGTCGTAGATGCTCGCGCCGCCGCCCTCGAGCCACAGAACACCGCGCTCCTGATCGATACGGCTTCGCGCCGCCTCAACGAGCCGCGACTTCCCGATCCCGGGCTCGCCGACAAGGCTGACCACGCGGACACGGCCATCCCGCGCTTCCGCCCAGGCTTCCAGAATCGCGTTGAGCTCGGGCTCGCGGCTGACCATCCCAGTGAGCCCGATGGCCCGGCGACCGTCGTAGCGACCCACCGTCGCCCGCGCGCCCACCAACTCCCAGGCGACGGCGGCCGAGGCAAAGCCCTTATGCTGCTGAGGTCCCAGAGAGCGGAATGCGAACAGGCCTTCTGTGAGCTGCTTGGTCGTGTCCGACACCAGCACCGTGTCCGGTTCCGCCAGAGCCTGAAGCCGCGCGGCCATGTTGGGGGTTTCGCCCGCCACCGCGCGTTCGTGCGCACCGGCGCTAAACAGATCGCCGACTGCGACCAGGCCAGTCGCCACGCCGATGCGGACCGCCAGGAGACCACCGTCGGGGCCGCTGACATGATCGCGCGCTTGGCGCAGCGCCAGCGCGGCGTGGAGCGCGCGCTCCGGCGCGTCCTCTTGCGCCACGGGATATCCGAAGTAAGCCAGGACGCCGTCGCCCGCAAAGCGCGCCACATAGCCGCCCGCCGCCTCGATCCGTTCGACGCAGTACTCCTGGAACTGGATCATCAACTCGAGAAGGTCTTCGGGATCCATCGCGGTGGAGAGGCGGGTGGAACCCACAAGGTCGCAGAACAGGATGGTCAGCTGGCGCCGTTCTGCGCGCCGCGTGGAGGCCTGCGCCCCATTTCGCCCGATGATGCCCACGCAGCTCGGCCCCACCCGTTGCAACCGCTGCCTCGGTCATCGGCCCCTGCCGACAGATCGAGGGCGCTAACGCCGCGGGCGATCCAACATGTAACAACGATATTCCCGCTGCAAGGGTGTCCGCCTTGCAGGCCATGTGCGGCGCGCACCGTGCCCCGAAACGAATGCAAGCCGGCCGCCTGTCGTCGGAAAAACCTGCAGATTCCTGACGCAGGGGCGCCCTTGGAAAGGGGCAACATGCGGCCTGATAGCAACCTGGAGCGCTGCCATGTCCCGCATGCCGCTGGTCGAGCCTGAAGCCCTGCCGCCCTATCTGAAGGCGATCTACGACGCCACGCCGGAAGAGAACTGGGTCGGCCGTCATTTCGCCCAGGCGTTCGCCCCGAACGCGGCGCTCGTCCAGGCCTATCAAGCCTTCTACACTCCGTGGCACACCGGTGGCGCGGGCGTGCTGGAGCCCCGGCTGAAGGAACTTATCCGCCTGCGCATCGCGACACTAAACGGATGCGTCCTCTGCAAGACCGTCCGCATGGCGCCCGACGTGGTCGCCGAGGACGAGGCCGCGTCCGGCGTCGATGATGCCGACAACGCCAGCTTCACGGCCCGCGAGCGGGCCGCGATCCACTTCGCCGAGAAGATGGCGCTGGATCATCACAACATCGGAGACGACGACGTCGCGGCGATGCGCCGGCACTTCACCGACGCCGAGTTCCTCGAACTTGCGATGATGACCGGCCAGTACATCGGCTTCGGTCGCGTCCTGGCCATGCTTCAGCTCGAGATCGCCAGCTGTCCCGTCTAGGCCGCGCCGCCGCGCGCGAGCGCGGGACCAGCGACAGACCCTGGAACATGGACTGGGACGCGCCGCCACGACTTGAATGACGCTACGGCGCGGGTTTGCAATAAGGCCTACAGACGCGGACAAGGCGCCGGCCGGGGTGGGCCGCGCGAACCCAGAGGCTTCCATGCAGTTTGACGACGTGATTCTCGGCCGACGCAGCATCCGCGGCTACAAGCCCGACCCGGTTCCGCGCGAACTGATCGAGGAGATCATCACGCTTGCGATGCGGGCGCCGTCGTCGATGAACGTTCAGCCCTGGAACTTCTACGTCATCACGGGCGAGCCGCTGGACCGCATCCGCGCGGGCAACACGGAGCGCAATCTCGCGGGCGTGCCCCAGTCGCGTGAGTTCCGCATCGGAACGCGCGCCTTCGAGGGCAAGCACCGCGACCGGCAGGTCGGCGTCGCCAAGCAGCTGTTCGGCGCCATGGGCATCGCCCGCGACGACAAGGACGCGCGCCAGGACTGGGTGCTGCGCGGCTTCCGCCAGTTCGACGCTCCGGTCTGCATTATCGTGACCTTCGACAAGGAGCTGGAGGGAATGGACGACGCGCCGTTCGATTGCGGCGCCGTGGCCACCGCCCTGGTCAACGCGGCCTGGTCGCGCGGCCTGGGCGCCGTCATCAACAGCCAGGG
>JAIXTR010000315.1 GCA_027483845.1 Caulobacteraceae bacterium
GGTCGACATGTACTCGTCCGTCGCCAACTTCCTGATCAAGCAGGGGATCGGCGAAGCGACCGACGTGCTGCTGATCGATGAGAGCCTCTGCGTCGGTTGCGACAATTGCGAGAAGGCCTGCGCCGACAGCCACGATGGTCTGAGCCGCCTGAACCGCGAGGCGGGGACGACTTTCGCCAACATCCACGTGCCCACGTCCTGTCGGCATTGCGAGCATCCGCACTGCATGAGCGACTGCCCGCCCAACGCCATCCGGCGCGGCCCGGACGGCGAGGTGTTCATCTCTGACACGTGCATCGGCTGCGGCAATTGCCAACGGGCCTGTCCCTACGGCGTGATCCAGATGGACCGGCCGCCGCCGCCCAAGCCATCGCTGTTCTCCTGGATGCTGTTCGGCAAGGGTCCCGGGCCGGGCCAGCCCGACTACGAATGGCGGAAGAAGGCGGCCAAGACCGCCGGCGGCGCGGAGTCTCCGAAGCTCGCCATCAAGTGCGACATGTGCTCGGGCAAGGCGGGCGGACCGGCCTGCGTCCGCGCCTGCCCGACCGGCGCCGCGATCCGGGTCTCGCCCGACGCCTTCCTGTCCGTGGCGCGGATCGACAGAGGCGCCGGGTGAACGCGTGACTGCCGCCGGGGGGCATACGGAACGCGTCAGGCAGAGAACCCACGAGGGGTTTCTGCGGCACAAGGGTTTCCGCTGGGCGCAGATCGCTGCCCTGCTGTGCCTGGTGGTGGTCGCGGTCTACTTCTTCGTGGCCGCCCGGCTTCAGGAGCCGCCCAGCGGCGGCAGTTGGCTGGGCTATGTGCTGGGAACACTCAGCGCCGGGCTGATCGTCTGGCTGGCCTGCCTGGGCATCCGCAAGCGGGTCATCACCAGCGGCCACTATTCACTCAAGGCCTGGGTATCGGCCCACGTCTATCTGGGCCTGTCCTTGACGGTGCTGGCGACCCTGCACACCGGCTTCCAGTTCGGCTGGAATGTCCACACCCTCGCCTACGTTCTGATGATGCTGGTGATCGCCTCGGGGGCGATCGGCATTTGGGCCTACGCCACCCTGCCCCAGCGTCTACATGGCAACCGCGGCGAGACCACGCGCAAGCAGATGCTGGAGGCCCTGGAGAGCCTGGACCAGCAGCTGCGCGACCTGGGTCAGCCCCTTGATCGTGCGGGGGCCCAGATCGTCCGACTGTCGGTGGAAGAGACGGACCTGGACGGCGGCTTCTGGCGCCGGATGACCGGGGCCTACGGCGACTGCGCCAATCTTCGCGCGATGCGGCTGCTGAAGGCTCTGCCGCCCGCGCCCAACCCGCGGATCGCCGAGGTGCTCGGGAAGATCGACACTGTGATGCAGCAGAAGGCCGACGTACTGGGCCTGGCGCGCCGCCAGATGCAGATCACCGCCGCGCTCGAGGGGTGGTTGTTCGTGCACATCCCCGCCACCTTCGCCCTGCTGGCGGCGCTGACGGCGCACGTCGTCAGCGTCTTCGCGTACTGGTGAGATGGCTCAGGTCTTCCAGCTCAAACTGATCACCCAGCGCGCGGGCGGCGGCGATCCGATCATCCGCGAGCGGGAGGTCGAAGGCCTCGTGGCAACCATCGGCCGCTCGGCCGGGAATGACATCGTCCTCGCCGACCTGTCGATCGACCCCCAGCACGCCCGGATGCGGTTCACCGGACCTGGGCGGGTCAGCATCGAGTCGACCAGTGACCTGCCGTTCGAGGTCGCCGGAAAGGCGGTTCTGGCCGCCGAGTTGAACATCGCCAGCCACCCTGTGGCGACGTTCGGGGCTTACGTCCTCAGCTTCGAGCCCGGCGAGGACGAGGCGGTGGTGGTCACCGTCAAGCGCGTGGAGGACGAGCACCACGCCAGCCCCGGCGTATTCTCGCTGCAGGCCAAGGTCTTCGGCCGCCGCAACATGGCCTGGGTGCTGGGCTCCGGGATTCTCCTGCTGTGCCTGGCGATCCCGTTGATCTTCGTCCTGTTCTCGGCGAACCCCAGGATCAGCCTGGACAAGCAATGGTCGACGGGTCCGCTTTCGACGTCCCACGCCTTCCTGCAGAACGACTGCAAATCCTGCCACGCGAACGCCTTCGTCGCCGTGCGGGACGAGACATGCCTGACCTGCCACGCCGCCGACCCCAAGGCGGCGCCCAAGGCTCTGGCGCACGCCAAGCAGCTGGGCAGCCCGTTCGCCCCGCGCCTGATCGCCGGACACGCGCCGCACGCCGACCTCCGGAAGGCCACCCCCCTGCCCGACGGTCTGGGCGCCAAGGCCAGCGTCCTGGTCCAGCGCGCGTTCAATCATCCGACCGACCGCTGCGCGAGCTGTCACGTCGAGCACACCCCGACCAAGGGCGGCGATCCGAAGGCGCCGCTCGCGGACAAGCCCAAGCTGGTGGTCGTGCAGGACTGCGAGAGCTGCCACAGCGAGCTGAAGATGCGGCTGGGCAAGACGGACCTGATCGACACCCCCGACTGGAGCAAGCACCCCGGCTTCCGGCCGCTGGTGATGACCCAAGCCGGCCCGACCCCGCGCTTCCAGCGGGTGGCGCTGGACACCGCGCCTCAGGAGCGGAACGGGCTGACCTTCCCGCACCGACTGCATCTGGATCCCGTCGGCGGCGTCGCGCGGCAGGCGGTCGGTCTCGGCAAGGCTGCCGGCTACGGTGCGGCGTTGGAGTGCGCGTCCTGTCACCGCCGCTCCGCCGACGCGAAAGCGTTCAAGCCAATCGAGATGGAGCGCGACTGCGGGGACTGCCACAGCCTTGCCTATGCCCGGGTCGGCGGCGAGTTCCGCAACCTGCCCCATGGCGACCTGCAGAAGGTGGTGGCCACCCTTGCCGGCCGTGGATCGCAGGCGACCGTGGACGCCGCGCGTCAACGCCCCGGTCAGATCCGCCCGATCGCCTTCGCGGCCACCGGCGCGGGCGCGTACCGCGCTACGTTCTCGCCGGGCGGCGCCTGCTATGACTGCCACACCATCCGTTGGGAGGGCGACACGGTGCGCATGGCCCCCGTCGCGCTGACGGCCCGCTATCTGCCCCGCGGTGGCTTCGACCACAGCGTGCCCGAGCACGGCGGACCCGGCCCATCCAAGACCGGCGGCTTCAGGTGCGCCGACTGCCACCGCGCGCAGACGTCGGACAAGTCGGGCGACCTGCTGATCCCGGACCTCGCCAAGTGCGGGACCTGCCATGGCCAGACCACGGCCAAGATCGCCGCCGCCGACGACGCCGACTGCACGACCTGCCACAGCTTCCACGCCCCGGGGCAGGCGACCCCTAAGCCCGGCCATCCCCCGCTGCGAACGCTTCGCTGGACCGAAGCCTTGAACCGCCGGGCGGCCGGGCATTGAGGGAGCAGCTGTAGAGCCTCCGGTGTCTGCGATGGCGACAGATCCCGCGATGCCGCAGGTTTCAAAACACCGAATTTAGGCCTAGCGCCATTTCACAAGACAAGCCCATCGCCGGGCCGGGTAGAATCTCGCGGGCGTGTTCGGCCGAAATCTGCTTTGCCCCTTCACAACCGTCGGCAATTGGCGACAACTCATCCGATGGATGGGGGCGATTGTTATGACAAAGGCGTCTGATCTGTTCGTCCAATGTCTGGAAGCAGAAGGCGTCGAGCATGTGTTCGGCGTTCCGGGGGAAGAAAACCTGGACTTCCTGGACAGTCTGTCCCGATCGAAATCGATCAAGTTGATCCTCACACGGCATGAACAGGGCGCCGGCTTCATGGCCGCGACCTATGGCCGGCACACCGGCAAGGCCGGGGTCTGCGTTGCAACATTGGGCCCCGGAGCCACCAACTTCGTCACGGCCGCCGCCTACGCCCAACTCGGCGGAATGCCGATGATGATGCTGACCGGCCAGAAGCCGATCAAGAAGTCGAAGCAGGGCCGGTTCCAGATCCTCGACGTGGTCGACATGATGAAGCCGCTGACCAAGTACACCCACCAGCTGGCGTCGGCGGACAACATCCCAAGCCGCATCCGGGAAGCCTTCCGCCTGGCTCAGGAGGAAAAGCCCGGGGCCGTGCACATCGAGTTTCCCGAGGACGTCGCCGAAGAGCACACCGACTCCAAGCCCATCCCGCGGAGCAACGCCCGCCGCCCGGTGGCGGACGAGAAGTCCATCCGCGCGGCCGCAACACGCATCCAGCAGGCCAAGTCGCCGATCCTGGTCATTGGCGCGGGCGCCAACCGGACCATGACCAGCCGGATGCTGACCCAGTTCATCGAGAAGACCGGCATCCCCTTCGTCTCGACCCAGCTCGGCAAGGGCGTGGTGGACGAGCTCTCGCCCAAGTTCCTCGGCTGCGCAGCCCTGTCAGCCGGCGACTTCGTGCATCGGGCGATCGGCGCAGCCGACCTCATCATCAACGTCGGCCACGACGTTATCGAGAAGCCGCCGTTCTTCATGCAGCCGGGCGGCACGGAGGTTATCCATATCAACTTCCGTTCGGCCGAGGTCGATCCCGTCTACTTCCCGCAGTACGAGGTGATCGGCGATATCGGCAACGCGATCTGGCAGCTCAAGGAAGACATCCTGCCCCAGTCCGGTTGGGACTTCTCCGCGATGTTCAAGGCCCGCGCGGCCGAGGTCGAGCACACCGCCAAGTCCGACACGGACATGCGCTTCCCGATCTACCCCCAATATCTGGTGAAACAGGTCCGGGCCGCCATGCCGGACGACGGGATCATCTGTCTCGACAACGGGGTCTACAAGATCTGGTTCGCCCGCAACTACCCGGCGCGAATGACCAACACCGTGCTGCTGGACAACGCCCTGGCCACCATGGGCGCGGGCCTGCCGTCAGCCATGGCGTCGAGCATGGTCTATCCGGACCGCAAGGTCATGGCGATCTGCGGCGACGGCGGCTTCATGATGAACAGCCAGGAGATGGAGACGGCCGTCCGCCTGAAGCTGAACATCACCGTGCTGATCCTCAACGATAACAGCTACGGCATGATCCGTTGGAAGCAGGCCAACATGGGCTTCAAGGACTGGGGCCTGACGTACGGCAACCCTGACTTCGTGAAGTACGCCGAGAGCTACGGCGCAAACGGCTATCGCGTCTCCAGCGCGTCCGAACTGCCTGAGCTGCTGCGGACGTGCCTGGATACCCCCGGGGTCAATCTGATCGAATGCCCGGTGGACTATTCCGACAACGACGCCATCCTGAACAAACAGATCAAGGACATGAGCGCGGCGCTCTGATCGGCGGCTCTGCAGGACACTTACATGACCGGCATCAAGGACGCCTACCCGCTGTACCTCGCCAATGTGGCCCAGACCCCAAACCTCGATCTCGAGGTCACGGACAAGTATACCGGCAAGGTCGCGACGCGGGTGGCGCAGGCCGACGCCAAGACCATCGATGCAGGCATTCAGGCCTGCGTCGAGGCCACCGAACCCATGGCCCGGCTGCCCGCCTACGCGCGCCAGGAAGTGCTGGCCCACTGCGTGAAGCGGTTCCAGGAGAGGTCCGACGAACTGGCGTATGCGCTATGCATCGAGGCCGGAAAGCCGATCCGCGACTCCCGCGGCGAGGTCACGCGCCTGATCGACACCTTCCGGATCGCCGCGGAGGAATCCGTGCGCATGACCGGCGAGGTCCAGCCGCTGGACATCTCGCCCCGCGCCAAAGGCTACCAAGGCATGTGGAAGCGGGTGCCGATCGGCCCCTGCTCGTTCATCAGCCCATTCAACTTCCCTCTGAACCTGGCGGCCCACAAGATCGCCCCGGCGCTGGCTGTGGGGTGTCCTTTCGTTATGAAGCCGGCGTCGCGGACCCCGCTCGGCGCCATCATCATTGGTGAGGTGCTGGCCGAGACGGATCTGCCGAAGGGGGCGTTTTCGATCCTGCCGGCGCATCGAGACGGCGCGGACCTCTTCACGACCGACGCGCGGCTGAAGCTGCTCAGCTTCACCGGCTCGCCCGGGGTCGGCTGGGACCTGAAGGCCAAGGCCGGCAAGAAGAAGGTCGTGCTCGAGTTGGGCGGCAACGCCGCCGTGGTTGTCGACGCCGACACCGACCTGGACGACGCCGTCGAGCGGATCATCTTCGGCGCCTTCTATCAGTCGGGCCAATCCTGCATCGGCGTGCAGCGGATCATCGTCCACGCCGACATCTATGATGAGCTCCGCGACCGCCTGGTCGCCAAGACCCGGACCCTGGTCGCTGGCGATCCGCGCGATGAAGCCACCTTCATCGGCCCGATGATCGACGAAAAGGAGGCCCGCCGCCTCGAGAGCTGGATCCAGCAGGCGGTGGCCGGTGGCGCGACGCTGCTCGTCGGCGGAAAGCGGGACGGCGCGATGCTGGAGGCGACCCTTCTGGAGGGTGTCAGCCGCACGGCGGCGCTGTACGCGGAAGAGGCATTCGGCCCCGTCGCCATCCTGTCGAAGTTCACCGATTTCAAACAGGCACTCGACGAGGTGAACGACTCCAAGTTTGGTCTGCAGGCAGGTGTGTTCACGCGCGACCTCTACAAGATGCTCGATGCGTGGGATCACTTGGACGTTGGCGGTGTCGTTATCGGGGACGTGCCGAGCTACCGGGTGGACAACATGCCCTATGGCGGAGTGAAGGACTCCGGACTGGGCCGCGAAGGGGTGCGCTTCGCGATGGAGGACATGACGGAAATTCGCAACCTGGTCATCCGTCGCCGCTAAGCGTTCGTATATTCACGGGAACGTACGCGCTGCTTGGGGAGGCGGCTTGTTGTTGACCATTGCGCAGATAACCGACCTCCATGTGACAACGGAGAAGGATCCGCTGAATCAGCAGCGGAACGAAGACCGTCTGCGCCAGGTCATGAAGTCGATTCATGGGTTGCGCCCGCGGCCCGCCGCCATCATCGCCAGCGGCGATCTGGTCGATCGCGGCGAGGCCGAGGAGTACCTCGAGCTGCAGCGGCTGATGTCCGACAGCGAGATCCCCATCTATTACGCGCTCGGCAATCACGACAATCGCGCCGCCTTCCTGAGCGTATTCAGCGGTCCGGGCGCCCAGACCGACGACAACGGCTACGTCCAGTATGCCGTGGACTTCGGCGACATGCGGATGGTGGTCTGCGACACGCTGCAGGGTCCCAACCACGGCGACTATGACGAGGCCCGCGCCGCCTGGCTGGCCAGGACGCTGGACGAGGCGCCCGATCGGCCCACCGCCGTCATCCTGCACCACCCCCCCATCCCGAGCGGCATCCAGTGGATGGATCCCGAGCCTGACTCGCCCTGGCTGAACCGGCTTGAGGCGGTGCTGGCCGGCCGTTCGCAGGTGAAGGTGCTGATGTGCGGGCACATTCATCGGGCCTTCAACGGCGTGTTCGCCGGTCATCTGGTGTCCGCGGCCCCGGCCACCTCGATCCAGCTCACGCTGGACCTCACCGACGTCGACATGCATGTGCCCGACGGCCGCGAGATCCTGGTGGAGGAGCCACCGGGCTACGCCCTGCTGATGTCGGTCGGACAGAACCTGACGACGCACATGTGTCTGGCGGGCGACTACGCGCCGGCTGTCACCTACAGTTTCCCCTTCCGGAAACTGGCCTGAGCCATGGCGACGCGCGCCGCGCCGGGAGGCCTGGTGGGGCGGCTGCTGGCGCTGCTCACCCGCCTGCGGGCGGCGGGCGGTAAACGGCTGGCCGACGTGATCGCGACGCTCGTGATCGCGATCTTCGCTGCGGGGGCTGCGACCTGGCTCAGCACCACCCTGCCCCTGCGGTTCGTGGAGAACCTGACCTACGACTTCCGTCTGGCCTGGGGCGCGCCGCCGCCGCAGCGCGACTTCGTCATCGTCAAGATGGACGACGCGGCGACCCAGGCCATGAGCGCGAGCTCGGCCTGCCACTGTCTTGCGCCGATCGACAAGGCCTGGCTGGGCGATCTCATCGCGGCCCTGGACGCCAAGGGCGTTAAGGCCATCGCCGTCGACTATCTGTTGGACACCTGGTCGTCGCCGGAAGAGTTCCAGGATTTCGAGCGGCGCATCGCTGGGGTCAGGGCGCCACTGATCGCCGTCGTCGATCCCGCCCGGAAGCCGGGGGTCGACTTCCCCGTCTCGAAGAAGGTGCTGTACGCCGACGCGCGGGCGCTGATGCACGTGGACTACGACGACATCATCCGGAAGTACGATCCGCGGCCCAGTCAGTACCCCGCCTTCGCCACCCAGGTGGCGATGGCCATCTCGGATCGGCCCCTGCCGACGAAGCCTTTCGACATCCGCTATCGCCAGCCCGATCCGGAGGTGAAGGCCGAGAACGCCGGCGCCATCGCGCCGTCCTATTCCGCCGCCTTCGTGTCCTTTCTGCCGGCGCCCCTCCTGCAGGGAAAGATCGCCTTCATCGGCAGCGTCACCCGCGCCGCGACCGAGGACTCCGACACGCCGAAGGAGGACATGCACACCACGCCGCTGCGGTTCCGGCCCGGCCACACCCAGGGCACGCCCGGGGTGGAGGTGCACGCCCATGCCCTGTCCCAGATGCTGGCGGGCGACCGAGTGAAGCGGCCCGGGCCCGTCTGGGACGCGCTCATGGCGCTGGTCGCGGCTCTGGCCGGCGCCCTTCTGGGTCGCTCCACCCAGCGGTGGTGGATCTCCGTGGCGATCGTCATGCTGGGCGCAGGCGTCCTGCTGGTCAGCGCCTTCATTCTCTACGACCAAACCGCCCTGATGGCGCCGATGGTCCCGCCCCTGCTCAGCTTCGCCTTCGGCTTTTTCGTCCTCAGCCGCCTGGCCGCCGCCGAGCTTCAGACCCAGCGAGCGTTCTATTCCTCCACCCTCGAACGCTACCTCGCCCCCCAGGTCATCGACCGGATGGTCGATGGCCGGGAGGAGGTGAAGATCGGGGCCGAGGCGCGCGAGATCACCGTGATGATCTCCGATCTCGAGAACTTCTCCACCCTGGTCGCCACCCTGCCGCTGGATACCTTTTCCGAGGTGATCAACGCGTACTTCGATGGGGTGATCGACATCCTGTGGAAGCACGAGGCGATGATCGACAAGATGACCGGCGACGGCATCATCGCGATCTTCGGCGCGCCCGTCGCCTCGACCGACCATGCGGACCGCGCCATCGCCTGCGCCCGGGAGATCGACCTTTACGCCCTGGAGATCCGCGAGCGGATGATCGGGCGCGGGATCAAGTTCGGCTATACGCGGATGGGCCTGTCGTCCGGCATCGGACTGGTTGGCAACTTCGGCGGGGAACGGCGGTTCAACTACACCGCCTATGGCGAGGTGGTGGTGATCGCCGCGCGGCTGGAGGCGGCCAACAAGACGTTCGGCACCCGCATCCTGTTCTCCGGCGAGACGCTGAAGCTGGCCAGGAACGAAATGCCGATCGAGGCGGTCGGCGACATCGACCTCAAGGGCGTGCCGGTTCCGATCTCCGCCTACACGATGCGCGCCGATCCGGCCTAGGGACTAGCGGTCCGCCTTTCCGGGCATCCGCGGGCCCAGCCAGGCGGCCATATCCAAATCGTCGCTGACCCGATACGGCCGGCCCCACCGGTCGGTGAAGAAGCGCTCCATCTCGGGCCGGTTGAACGGCCGTGAGCCCAGGCGGCCGAAGATCGCCATCTGACCGCCGGTCTCATCGACGGCGCGGTCCCGATCCAGGCCCTTCGACAGCGCCAGCGCGGGGCTGGGGGTCCGGGCCCAGGCGATCAGCTCGGGCTTCGGCGGCGGCGAGAAGCCATAGAAGTTGGGTTGGCTCGCCGGGCTGATGAGTTGCAGCACCTTCATGCCGTTGCGGCCGTCGGCCACGTAGGCGAACAGCGAGGCGTTGGTCGAGGCCACGATCACGTCCTCGGCGTCGTTTAAGGCTCCGCCGGCGTCGAACTTCCGATACAGGCGCGGCCGCTCGGGGTTCTTCACGTCGACGATGACCAGCCCGTCCTTCTTGGCCGCCACATAGGCGAAGGTTCGCGCGACATAGACGCGGCGGGCGTCCACCAGGGGGATGGTCGCCCCCGGAACCAGCTTGGGCTGGTCCAGCTTGGTGACATCGAGAACCTCCAGTCCCCGAGCGGTGGTGACCCAGAGGTATCGGAACTGGAGCGCCGAGGCCCGGACGTCGGCCAGCGGAACTGTCGTCACGTAGCGCGGCTTGAGCGGCTCGTTCAGATCGACGACCACCAGGCCCGCGTCGGCGGCGATGTAGGCATAGTGGCCGCCCAGGGTGATGTGGCGCGCGCCCTTGAGCACGTCGCCCGCGTTCCAGGTCACCGCCCGCTTGAGATTGTTGTTGCGCGGATCGCCGTCGGCCAGGGTGTTCACGTTGACGAGGATCAGCCCCTCCTCGCTATCGGTGACGACGGCGTAGGAATAGAGGGGGTGGAAGGTCTGCTCCTGGTTGGCCTTGAGCAGACTAACCTCGCCGCCCGTCACCGCATCCTTGACCATCATCGTCTGCATCGCCTCGTTGCGAAGCGGCGCGATGTTCTGGTTGGTCGGCAGCGCCATGCAGGTGGCGTTCTTCGACGCGACGCGAGTGTTGTTGCCGAGCGGCGAGAACGGCGCCGAGACGACGCGCTGGGACACGCCCTTGTTGGCCACGCTGGCGGCGTCCATCACGTGGAAGCCGCCCTTGCCTTCGGCGACGAACATGTACTCGCCGCGAAGTTGGAGGCAGCGGGCCGCGCCCTGGGTCTTGGCGACGAAGTTCGAGATCTCCTCGGCCGCGTCCTCCTCGCCGCCGGAGACGCCCTTCGCGAACGGCTTGCCCCGCACCCAGTTCTTCAGCTCCCGCTTATTCGTCTCGACATGGAGCTTGTAGAAGTCGGGATAGGCGTACTTCTGCAGGTAGGATCCAAACACCGCCTGCGGCTCGCTCCATTCGGAGACCCGCACGGCCTCGACCCCACCTTCCAGGCCCACCCAGGCGTTCTGGCCGACGAAGTTCACGAAGTTGGTCCCCAGCAGCAGGAGCTGGGACATAATGGCGTTGTTGTCGTTGGCCGCCGAAACGTGACAGGCCGAGCAGGTCTTGGTCTCGGTGGTCCGCACCGTGTGCGGGAAGTGCGGTGCAAAGGCCTGGCTCGAGAAGCCCGAAGCCGAAATCGGCGGCTGCTGGACGTAGATCCGCTCGCGATTGACGTTCGTCGACGACAGCACTAGGGCCGACGACGAGCGGA
>JAIXTR010000111.1 GCA_027483845.1 Caulobacteraceae bacterium
CCCGCATCCAGCTCGTCTTCGTGCAGGATCAGGCGCGGATCGGCGGGGACGCTCATGGCCGGTGGTCCAATTTGTTTGACGCCGGGACGCCGGGGCGGTTCAAGGGGCGCACTGAAAAGGACGATTTTTCCCCATGGCCCTTGTTCCCTTCGACGACCGCGACGGCTGGATCTGGATGGATGGCGCGTTCGTGCAATGGCGCGACGCAAAGGTCCACGTCCTCACCCACGGCCTGCACTATGCGTCGGCCGTGTTCGAGGGTGAGCGGATGTACGGGGGCGAGATCTTCGAGCTGACGGCGCATACGGAGCGACTGTTCGAGTCCGCGAGGATTCTGGACTTCGAAATCCCGTTCACGGTGGCCCAGATCGACCAGGCCTGCAAGGACACCTGCGCCAAGAACGGCCTCACCGACGCCTACGTCCGCCCCATCGCCTGGCGCGGCTCCGAGATGATCGGCGTCTCGGCCCAGAACACTAAGATCCACGTGGCCATCGCCGTCTGGGACTGGCCATCCTACTTCTCGCCGGAAGAGCGGGCCAAGGGCATCCGCATGTGCTGGGCCAAGTACAAGCGCCCCAGCCCCGAGACCGAGCCGGTCCATGCCAAGGCCACCGGCCTCTACATGATCTGCACCATCTCCAAGCACGCCGCGGAGAAGGACGGGTTCACCGACGCCATGATGCTCGACTACCGCGGCTACGTGGCCGAGAGCACCGGCTCCAACGTCTTCTTCGTGCACGACGGCGCGCTCCACACGCCGACCCCCGACTGTTTCCTGAACGGCATCACCCGCCAGACGGTGATCAAGCTGGCCCGGGCCAAGGGAATCGAGGTCGTCGAGCGCCACATCAAGCCGGAGGAGCTGGCCGGCTTCACCGAATGCTTCGTCGTCGGCACCGCCGCCGAGGTCACCCCGGTCTCGCAGATCGGCGAATACAACTTCACCCCCGCCGCCCTCTCGCTCAGCCTGATGGACGAATACGCCAAGCTCGTCCGCCGCGAACTGGTGGCGGCCTAGGAGCAATAGCTCCTCCCCCACAAGGCGGGGGAGGTGGCGCGAAGCGCCGGAGGGGGCGCAAGGCCGGAAGCTCTGCGTGGGCCGATTTGCGCCCCCTCCGTCTCGTCGCTTTCGCGCCGATCCACCTCCCCCGTTTTACGGGGGAGGAGCTTCCGCTCTTCTCACCCCTAAGCGATCACCGCGTACGGCCGGGGATAGGCCTCGCCGCGGCTGAGGAACACCAGGCCCACGATCGTGCGAACCCCATAGAGGACGCCCGCGGCGCCCATGATCAGCCCGGCCACACCCATGATCGGAAAGCCGATCAGGATGATCGAGAGCACCAGACCCGCGCCGAACAGGACGCCGCCGGCAATGGCGACGGCCAGGGTGATCCAGAAGGTGCGGATCAGGAACGTGTAGTGGCTTTCCATCGCCGGCCCCACGGCGGCGCGCTGGGCATAGGCGATGACAAGCCCGACGATGGACGTCAGGCCGCCGGTGGCGAAGCCCAGCAGGTAGAGCGCGTAGCAGACCGCCGGCATCGTCTTGTCTTCGGTCGCCGCGTAGCTGATCTGGTCCGACATCGTCTCTTTTCGTCTCCGCCCCATCATTGGGTCCCTCAAGAAATGGACCCGCGACGACGTCACGAAAAGAGGGCGTCTTGTTACAAATTGCTCACCCGCGGCCGACGACGATCTCCACGCCCGCCGCCGTGGCGTGCGGCGCCAGAGCCAGGGGCTTCTCGATCCGCACCCGGGCGCGGGTCACCCGCGGGTCGGCCAGACAGCGGTCGGCCAGCCGATGGCCGAAGGTCTCCACCAGGTGCACATGGCCGCCGGCCGCCAGGTCCTGCGCCGCCTGCAGGATGGCCTCGTAGTTGAAGGTGTCGGCCAGCCGGTCCGAGGCGTCGGTCGGCACGTCCAGCTCCACGTCCACGATCAGCGGCTGCACGCGGCCGATCTCGTGCCGATAGACGCCGATCTCGGCCTGGACCTTCACGCCGGTGACGAAGACTTTCGAGGTGATGAGCTTGGTCCCACTCATGCCAGGTGCTGGCCGGAATCGGCGATGATCATCTGGCCGGTCACCGAGCGGGCGTCGATCAGATAGCGCAGCGCCGCGCCGATCTCGGCCGGCGGCACCGCGCGGCCCAGCGGGGTGGACGCGGCCTCGGCCTGGAAGGCGGCCGGGTCCTGGTGGATCGACTGCAGCGTCGGCCCCGGGCCGATGGCGTTCACCCGGATCCGCGGCGCCAGATCCTGGGCCAGCATCCGCGTCGCGTCCCACAGCGCGGTCTTCGACAGGGCGTAGGAGAAGAAGTCGGGCCCCGGCCGCACCACCCGCTGGTCCAACAGGTTGACGATCAGCCCCTCCAGGTCCGCCGGCAGCCGCCGCGCGAACACCTGCGCCAGCACCAGCGGCGCGCGCAGGTTGGTCTCCATGTGGAGATCCCAGGAGGCCCGGTTCATGTCGGAGAAGGCGTCGTGCTCGAACACCGACGCGGAATTGACCAGCAGGGTGACGGGGCCAAGCTCGGCCTCGGCCTGGCCCACCAGGGCCACGGTCGCGCTTTCCTTGCGCAGGTCGCAGGTCAGGATGGTGGCCTTGCGGCCGTGGCTGCGCACCTCGCCGGCGGCGGCCTCGGCCTCGTCGTCGCCCTCGGAGCGGACGTGGATGGCGACGTCATAGCCGGCCTGGGCGGCCGTGGTCGCCAGCACGCGACCGATCCGCCGCGCGCCGCCCGTCACCAGTGCTGCGCCGCGGTGGGCCATCAGGGCGCTTTCGTCAGTCGAAGCGGCCGAAGTCGACCTTGTTCAGCGCGAACATCACGCCCAGGAAAACGAGGATCATATAGATGCCGCTCATGGGGCCTCCGGAACTCTGCTGGGGTGGGCTTTAGCGAGGCGCATGGATGCGGGCAAGTGTCCTGCGCGTCGCGGACCCGGCGCAGGCCGCACCCCGCCTTTTCCGCAGGCCTGGCGCGGGTCTTTCGCAGCGTCAGGGCTTCCAACCTGATCGCCGATCACTAGAATGAATGTTTGAAGGGTGACGGCCTCTCGCCTTAAGCCCGCAACGACACAAGGTCGCAGGAGGACGTCTATGCGCGAGTACCTGAAATTCTACATCGATGGTGCGTGGGTCGATCCGG
>JAIXTR010000596.1 GCA_027483845.1 Caulobacteraceae bacterium
GCCGACCTTCACCCCTCCGATGTCGAGCGCATTGCTCATAAAATAGTCACCCCTATCGCTACCTTTTTAGGCAGATGTTGCGGCGCCGTAAAGCGGGAAAACTGGAACAATCTCGCGCGTTTCCTTAAACGAGCCGGATGAGTTTTTCCGCAATCGTCGTGGCGGCCGGCGCCGGCCTGCGGGCAGGTCCAGGCGAACCGAAGGCTTGGCGCAACCTGGGCGGTCGGCCCATCGTACGCTGGTCGGTAGAGAGCCTGCTCGCCGCCGGCGCCCATACCGTCGTCGTCGTGGTGGCTCCGGACCGCCTCGCCGCGGCCGACGACGCGCTCGCGGGGCTGACCGGCTGGATCGCCGCGCCGGGGGGCGCAACCCGGTCGGATTCCGTAAAAGCTGGCCTCGCCACGCTCGATGCCCCGGCGGATGAGCCCGTGCTGATCCATGACGCCGCGCGCCCCTTTGTCGGGCACGATCACATCCAGCGCCTGCTGGCCGGTCTGGGCGGCGCCGACGGCGCCATCCCCACCCTGCCGGTCCCCGACACGCTGAAGCGTGGCGACGGGCAGGTCACCGAGACGGTGTCGCGTGACGGACTTTGGCGCGCCCAGACGCCGCAGGCCTTTCGGCTTGATGACCTTCGCACCGCCTATCGCGCCTGGCCGGCCCGCGAAGAGCCCACCGACGACGCCTCCGTCATGGAACGGGCCGGCCGGAAGGTCGCCATGGTGCCCGGCGACCCCATCCTGATGAAGCTGACCTATCCGGAGGATTTCATGCTGGCCGAACGGCTTTCGGGAACACAGCGGATCGTTCGCATCGGCCAGGGCATCGACGCGCATCGCTTCGGTCCCGGCGACGGGGTCTGGCTCGGCGGGATCCTGATCCCCTACGATCACGGGCTGGTCGGGCATTCCGACGCCGACTGCGCCCTGCACGCCCTGACCGACGCTGTCCTGGGCGCGATCGCCGAGGGGGACATCGGCCAGCATTTCCCGCCCTCAGACCCGCAGTGGAAGGGCGCTTCGTCCGACCGGTTCCTGCGCCATGCCGTCGCCCGCGTCGGCGCGCGGGGCGGACGGGTTCTCACCGCGGACCTCACGATCATCTGCGAGCGGCCGAAGATCGGCCCGCACCGCGACGCGATGCGGGCGCGGATCGCCGAGTTGCTGGGGCTCCCCGTCGACCGGGTCAGCGTCAAGGCGACCACCACTGAGGGCATGGGCTTCACCGGCCGCCAGGAAGGCCTGATGGCCCAGGCCATCGTGACCGTCGAGACGCCGGCCTAGCCTAGGGCAGCCAGGTCCACCGGCCCTTCAGGTTCGCATACAACGCGCCCGCCAGGTTCGTATAATCGTCGGTCCAGGGCCGCGCTTTGAGGGGGTCGCCCCAGCGCCACTTGCCGGTGGCCATGTAGGGTGCGAGGGCCTCGCGGCTCTTCGCCACGATCACGGCGTCCTCCGAGGATTCCCAGGTCCCCTCGGGGTCCTTCTCGGGCGCGATGTAGTTCTGCGCCAGGGACCAGCCGCCCGCCGCACGCGCGACGGCCTGGGCGGGGTTCATCAGGTCCAGGTTTCGATTGGACAGGTGGAGGATCAGGATTCCGTCCGGCTTCAGCTTGGTCAGGTAGCCACGCACCGCCTCGACCGTCAGCAGGTGCGCCGGCACAGCGTCGGAGGAGAAGGCGTCGATCAGCAGGATGTCGAAGCTGCCGGCCGGCTGCTGGGCCACGGTCAACCGGGCGTCGCCGACGACGAAGTCCACAGGCCCCTTGGCGCACTCTGTGGTGTAGGTGAAGTTCTGCGGATCGTTGGCGACCTTCACCACGAGCGGGTCGATCTCGAAGAAGCTCAAGCGGTCGCCGGGCCGCGAATAGGCGGCGACCGAGCCGGTGCCGAGGCCCACCGCGCCAATCCGCAAAGCAGACGCGGCGGCTTGCTTGGCGGTGAAGATCTGTCCGATGGGCGTCCGCGGCGTGTAGTACACCATCGGCCGGCACCGATAACGCGGATCCTGCGCCTGGGCGCCGTGCAGCGTCGTGCCGTGGGCCAGCATCTTCACGTGACCGATGCTGGGGACGTAGGTCTCGGAGCGCTTCAGAACGCCGAAGAAGCTACGCCAGCTGGCGTGGGTGTCGGTACGGTCGGCGGCGGACTCGGCGGCATAGGTGAGAACGGCCAGGACCGCGAAGAACAACAGGGCCTCGCGCCGGACCATGAACGCGGCGACGGTCGCCAGCGCCAGCAAGGTCTTCATCCCCATGTCGAACAGCTCGGACTGGTCGAAGGCGCCGACGACGGATTCCGTGGTCAGACGATTGGCGGCGAACGTCACGGCGATTGGCGTTCCGACCGCCGCCAGGACGCCCACCACCAGCATGACCCAGCTCCAGGTCGAAACGCGGCGCAGATCGCCCCAGGGCCGGACGAGGCACGAGAGCGCCAGCACTAGCGGGTACTCCCAGACATCGTTGAAGATGACAGGCGCGACGAAGGCGTTGAATGCGCCGCCGACCACGCCGCCGATCGACAGGCAGAGATAGAACTCGGTGAGGTGCGCCGGGTCCGGCCGCCGCGCCACCAGCCGCTGGTGGCACATGAGCGCCGTCAGGAAGAACGCGGCCAGGTGGACGAAGAGCTGCAGCGCAAAGCCCGAGGCCTTGAACGGGAGAAGAGCGACGCAGCCCGCGGCGGCGGCGGCCTGCAATGTCAGCGTCAGGGCTGGCGAGATCGCCGGCCGCTCCTGAAAGGCGATGATGAAGGTGACCAGATAGAGCGCCAGCGGCAGCACCCAGAGGAACGGCGCGGAGGCGACATCGGTGGTGATGTGGGTAGTGACGCCCAGCATCAGGCTGGACGGAATCGCCGCCAGGGCGACCCAGACGATCCGCGTGCGCCATGCCGGCCGGGGCGTCGACGCCACCGTCGCCTCGACGGCGGCCGACCGCACCCGGACCACGGCCACGGCGAGCGCGCCGATGACCAGGATGAAGAGCCCATACCCGGCGCTCCAACCGATCCGCTGTCCGGCAAGGGTCGACAGCGGCTCGACGACGATCGGATACGCCAGGAGCGCGATCAGGCTGCCGAAGTTGCTGGCGGCGTAGAGGGCGTAGGGCTCCTTGCCCTCGGTCGCCCCGATTGTTCGGGCGTGCCAGGCCTGCACCAGGGGGGCGGTCGCCGACAGGATCGCGAACGGCGCGCCGATCGACAGCGTCAGCACTGCCAGCAGCCACATGTTCGGATGATCCGACGACGGCGGCCCGGCCAGTTCGTTCACCCGCAACGGCAAGGCGAGAGCCGCGACGATCAGCGCCGCGATATGCGCCATCGCCTGGCCGCGCACAGACGGGATCCGCTGCAACAGGTGGGCGTAGAAGTATCCCGCGAGCAGGGCGATCTGGAAGAACGCCATCGAGGTGTTCCACACCGATGGGCTGCCGCCCAGCAGCGGCAGGACCAGCTTGGCCACCATCGGCTGGACCAGGAACACCAGCGTCGCGCTGCTGAACACGGTGAGCGCGAACAGCGCTGGCGGGGCGGTCCGAGCGGGGCTCGCGGCGTCAACGGTGGTCATGGGTCTCGAATCGCCTTGATCGGAAGTGACGCGCGATGCTCATTGGAGCGCGAGTAGAGGGACCTTCACGCCGATGTTCAACCTGGAGATCGTCACGCTGGCGCGCCTCTTGATCGATGAGGCGCGGGAGCGCTCCCTGCGGATCGTCACCGCCGAGAGCTGCACGGGCGGTCTGGTGGCAGGGGCCATCTGCTCGATCGCCGGCTCGTCCGACGTGTTCGAGCGCGGCTTCGTCACCTATTCCAATCGCGCCAAGCAGGAACTGCTGGGCGTGCCGGGCGACCTGATCGCAGACCTGGGCGCAGTGTCCGAGCCTGTGGCGCGGATGATGGCCGAGGGGGCGCTCGAAGCCTCAAACGCGCACCTGGCCGTCGCCATAACCGGCGTCGCGGGCCCCGGCGGCGGCACCCCCATGAAGCCGGTGGGCACGGTCCACATCGCCACCGCCCGCACCAACCAGCGCCTGATCCACGAAGAGCACTTCTTCGAGCAGGACACCCGCGAGGGCGTCCAGCTGGCCGCCGTCCAGGCCGCCCTGCAGATGATGCGGGACCGACTCGCCTGACCGAGCCGCCGCACCTCCTGCGTGCGCTCCGGCGGCGCGACCTCACCGGCATCGTGCTCAACGCGATGATCGGCGCGGGCATGCTGGCGGCGCCGGCGAAAGTCTATGCGTTGGCGGGCGGCTGGAGCTTCGTGGTGCTGGCCGCCGCCGCCCTGGCGCTGACGCCGTTGGTGCTCTGTTTCGCCGATCTCTCCAGCCGGTTCTTCGGCACCGGCGGTCCCTACCTCTACGCCCGCGCCGGCCTGCCGGCCCTCCCCGCCTTCGCGGTGGGCTGGTTGATGTGGTTCAGCCAGGCGATGTCGGTGGCCACCCTGTCGGCCCTGTTCGTCACCTACCTCGCCGGCTTCATTCCCGCGCTCGAGGGCGGCGCGCCGCGCTACCTGACCATCGCGGCCCTGGGGGTCGTCCTCACCGGCGTGGTGCTGGTGGGGATCCGCCAATCGGCGCGGGCCAGCAACGCGCTCATCGTCCTCAAGATCGGTTTCGTCCTGGCCTTCGCCGCGGCCGGGGTCTGGTTCGTCCAGGGCGAGCGGCTGGCGATTGTAAGCCCCCTGCCCGACCCGATCTCGTTCGCCCAGGCGATGCTGATCTACCTGTTCGCCTATTCGGGGTTCGAGCGGGGGTCGGTGGTCGCCGGTGAAGCCCGCGATCCGCAGCGCGACGTGCCCATCGCCCTGATCGGGGGCGTGGCGACAGTCACCTTCGCCTACGCCGCCGTACTCTTCGTCTGCATGGGGGTGCTGGACCAGCCCGCGGCCAACGACCGTCCGCTTGCGGAAGTGGGCCGCCAGCTGTTCGGCCCCGCCGGCGCGGTCGCCGTCTCGGCCGGCGCCCTGGCGGTCATCGTCGGCACGATCCTGGTCATCACCATCTCGATGCCGCGCATGCTGATGGCGCTGTCCGAGCAGGGCCAGCTTCCGCAATGGCTGGCGCGGGTGCATCCGCGCACCCACACGCCGCACATCGCCATCGTCATCTCCAGCGTGCTGGGCTTCGGCTTCGCCATGGCCAGCGACCTGCTGACGGCCCTGACCATCGCCACCGCCGCGCGCCTCACCGGCTATGTCCTGTGCTGCGTGGCCCTCTGGAACATGTCGCGGCGGACGGATGCCCCGCAACCGCGGTTCGCCCTGCCCTTCCGCGGCCCCATTGCCCTGTTTACAGCAGCACTGTTCACCGGGGTTCTTGTCCTTGGGGCGATCAAGGAGTTGCCCGCGCTGCTTATCGTCCTGGCGGTGGGCTTCGCGGTCCTGGCCGTGACCCGGATCCGCCGACCTCAGGCGCCGTAGAGCGCCCGCGCCCGCGCCTCGAAGCAGGCCATCAGCTTGTCCACCGCGTGGTGGAAGTTCGCCGCCAGGAGCCCTTCCAGGAGCCGCGACTTGAATTGGAAATCGATGTCGAACTCGATCCGGGTTCCGGCGTCGTCCTCGAAGAACGCCCAGCTGTTGGTCAGCTTGCGGAACGGGCCGGACAGCAGGCTCACGTCGATCCTGGGCGCCGCGGCGTCCCGCCGGACCCGCGTGGCGAAACGCTCCTTCAGGAACGAGAAGCCCACCCCCGCCTCAGCGTCCAGGGTGGTCGCGCCATCGCCTAGATCCCTGGCGTTCCAGGTGCGCATCGACGTGATCCACGGCACGAAGTCCGGGT
This sequence comes from Caulobacteraceae bacterium, assembly GCA_027483845.1. Classification (GTDB taxonomy): domain Bacteria; phylum Pseudomonadota; class Alphaproteobacteria; order Caulobacterales; family Caulobacteraceae; genus Phenylobacterium. The sequence continues at coordinate 5,783 of JAIXTR010000596.1, forward strand.
ACCGCTCGACGTCGCCCACCAGGGCGAAAAGCTGTTCAGGTGTGTAGGGCAACACCCGCGTGAGGTGGTGACGCAAGTTAGGCGGCGGTGTCTTGGGCTCGCCGGGCCGCCTGCAGCCGGGCGAAATCTTCGTCGGCGTGGTGCGACGACCGGGTCAGCGGGCTGGACGAGACCACCAGGAAGCCCTTGGCGCGGGCGATCTCCTCATAGGCCTTGAACTCGTCGGGATGGACGAACCGGTCGATCGGCGCATGCTTGCGCGTCGGCTGCAGGTATTGGCCGATGGTGATGAAGTCGACGCCGGCGGAGCGCATGTCATCCATGACCTGCATCACCTCCTCCTTCGCCTCGCCCAGGCCGACCATGATGCCGGACTTGGTGAACTGGGTCGGGTCACGTTCCTTCACCCGCTCCAGCAGCCGCAGCGAATTATAGTAGCGGGCGCCCGGCCGGATCGAGAGATAGAGCCGTGGCACGGTCTCGAGGTTGTGATTGAAGACGTCGGGCCGGCTGTCGATCACCGCGTGCACCGCCGAGACCGGCTTGCGCAGGAAGTCGGGCGTCAGGATCTCGATCGTCGTGCCGGGCGAGACCGCGCGGATCGCCGTCACCACGGCGGCGAAATGCGCCGCGCCTCCGTCCGCCAGGTCGTCGCGGTCGACCGACGTGATGACCACGTGTTTAAGGCCCATCTTGGCCACCGCATCGGCGACGCGGGCGGGCTCCGTCGGGTCCAGCATGTGGGGCTTGCCGGTGGCGACATTGCAGAACGCGCAGGCGCGAGTGCAGATCTCGCCCATTATCATCATGGTGGCGTGGCTCTTGGACCAGCACTCGCCGATATTGGGGCAGGCCGCCTCTTCGCAGACCGTGACCAGCCCGTGGCCCTTCACGATCTCGCGGGTGGCGTTGTAGCCGGGCGACCCCGGCGCGCGCACCCGCAGCCACTCCGGCTTTCGCAGAATCGGCGTGTCCGGCCGGTTCTGTTTCTCGGGATGCCGCGGACGGCGCTGGTTGAGGGTGTCGATGACCACGGCCATGGCCCCTAGATCGTCCCTCCGGGCCTCGGGATCAAGCGCAGAGGCGTCGCAGGATCGAACGCTGCCCGATCACGCCCCGTTACCGATCTTTTCATGGCGACCGCCGGCGGATACGCTGACGCTAACGATAACAACGGGAGGCGATGGCCTTTGAGAGCCTTCGACACCGCCGCGGCGCATGTTTCCATCTTCGACGCCTTGATTGCGGCGTCGCGCAAACACGGGGCGAAGAAGCCCATCCTGGAGGACCAGGAGCGCAACCCCCTGACCTATACCGACCTGCTCCGCGGGGCCTTCGCGCTGGGTCGGAAGATCAGTGGCTTCACGGACAAAGGTGAGCGGGTCGGCGTCATGCTGCCGTCCAGCGTCGGCGGCGTGGTCACGTTCTTCGCCCTGCATGCCTTCGGGCGCATTCCGACCATGCTGAACTTCACGGCCGGGATCCGGAACCTGAAGGCCGCCTGTGACCTGGCAGGGGTCAAGACCGTGCTGACGTCCCATCGCTTCGTCGAACAGGGCAAGTTGCACGACCTGATCGATGCGCTGGAGAGCAAAGCGGACGTCGTCTACCTCGAGGACGTCCGCAAGACCGTCGGCCTGTCAGACAAGCTGTTCGCCGCCGCCGCCGGTGCTTTGCCGACCCAATTCCGGACTGCGCTCAATCCTGACGATCCCGGCGTCATCCTGTTCACCTCCGGCAGCTTCGGCGCGCCGCGCGGGGTCGTGCTGAGCCACGCGAACCTCGTCTCCAATTGCCGCCAGATCAACCAGCACATTCCACTGGACACCAACTGGGTGTTCTTCAACCCGCTGCCGATCTTCCACTGCTTCGGGCTGACGGGCGGCGCCCTGCTGCCGATCCTGACGGGCCTCAAGGCCTTCCAGTACCCGTCGCCGCTGCACATCAAGCAGATCCCGCAGCTGGTGAAGGACACCAAGGCCAACGTCCTGTTCGCCACCGACACCTTCATCAACCAGTACGCCCGCTCGGCCGAACCCGACGAGCTGTCGGGTCTGACCTTCGTGGTGTGCGGGGCCGAGAAGGTGCGGGACGAGACCCACAACCTCATCCACGACAAGTTCGGGCCCATCCCGCTGCTTGAGGGCTATGGCGCCACGGAGGCCTCGCCCGTCATTGCGGTCAACAAGCCGGGCGATAACCGCCGCGGCACCGTCGGCGGCCTGCTCCCGGGCATCGAGACCCGGCTGGAGCCGGTGCCCGGCATCCCGGGCGGCGGCAAGCTGCTGGTCCGCGGCCCCAACATCATGTCGGGTTATCTCAACGCCGAGGGCGGCATCGAGCCCTTGCCCGGCGGCTGGCACGACACCGGCGACGTGGTGTCCCTCAGCGACGATGAGTGGATCAAGATCCTGGGGCGCGTGAAGCGCTTCGCCAAGGTGGGCGGCGAGATGGTCTCGCTGACCGCCGCCGAGGATCTGGCCGCGGCCGTCTGGCCGGACTGCCGCCACGCGGTCGTCGCCCTGCCCGATCCCAAGAAGGGCGAGCGCCTGATCCTGGTCACCGACCGCCGCGACGCGGACGCCGCCGCCCTGGTGGCCCACGCCCAGAAGATCGGCGCGCCGGAACTGGCGGTCCCGCGCAAGATCATCAAGGTCCAGGAAATCCCTGTGCTGGGCACCGGCAAGACCGACTACGTGGCCCTGCAGCGGATCGTCGATACGGAGATCCGACGCGCGGCCTAGCTAGATGTGCAGGACCATGCCGTAGGCATCCAACGACGCCTCGTGCATGGCCTCGCTCATGGTCGGGTGGGCGAACACCGTGGCCTGGAGCTCGGCCTCCGTGGCCTCCAGGGTCATGGCCAGGACGAAGCCCTGGATCATCTCGGTGACCTCGTGGCCGATCATGTGCGCGCCGATCAGGGCGCCGGTCTTGCCGTCGAAGATGGTCTTCACGAACCCGTCCAGTTCGCCGGCCGCAATGGCCTTGCCGTTCACGCGGAACGGGAACCGGCCGACCTTGGGCTCTCGCCCCTGGTCCTTGGCCTGGGCTTCGGTCAGGCCCACCGACGCAATCTGCGGCGTGGTGTAGGTGCAGCCCGGGATCGGCGAGGTGATGTTCGTCGGCTTCAGGCCCGCGATGTGCTCGATGCAGTGCAC
>JAIXTR010000395.1 GCA_027483845.1 Caulobacteraceae bacterium
ACGGCTGCGGCCTGATCGTCTACGACGAGCCTTAGAATTGCCGGCTGCGCCGAAACCGCTATTCATAGGCGTATGACAGGGCGCGCCGACTGGGATCTTCTGCAGAGCCTCCATGCCGTGCTGGAGGCCGGGACCTTTTCGGCGGCCGCGCGGTTGCGCCGGCTGACCCAGCCGACGCTGGGCCGGCACATCGATCAGCTTGAGCGCCAGCTGGGCGCGCCGCTGTTCCTGCGCAGCCCCCGCGGCCTGCGCCCAACGGACCTGGCGCTGTCGTTCCGGCCTCACCTGGCCGACATGGCGGCGGCGGCGCAGGCGGCCAGTCGCGATGCGTCCGGGGTGGCGAACGGCGCGGGCGGGGTCGTGCGGGTGGCGGCCAGCGACGTGATCGGCATCGAGGTGCTGCCGGGGATCCTCACGACCTTCCGGCAGGACAATCCGGGGGTCGATGTCGAGTTGGCCCTGTCCAACAAGATCGAGGACCTGACCCGCCGCGACGCCGACATCGCCGTGCGCATGGCGCGCCCGACCCAGAACAGCCTGGTGGCGAAGAAGGTGGGCGAGCTCACCTTGGCCTTCTACGCCTCGCCCGACTACGTGGCGCGCAAGGGCCTGCCGACCACCTTCGAGGAACTGGTCGAGCACAACCTGATCGGCTTCGACCGGAACCTGCCGGAGCTGGTGTCGGATCTCAGCATCGGGCGGCCGGTGACCCGCGACCTCTTCGCCCTGCGCACCGACAACGATGTGGCGCAGCTCGCGGCGTTGAAGGCCGGCTTCGGCATCGGCGCCTGCCAGCGGCAGATCGGTCGGAAGTTCGGCCTGGTCCCGGTGATGCCGGACCTGTTCTCGTTCAAGCTGGATATCTGGATCTGCATGCACGAGACCCTGCGCGGCAGCCCCCGCATGCGCCTGATGTTCGACCACCTGGCCAGCGAGCTTGGCGCCTACGCGGCGACGGGGGACTGAACGCCCAACGAAAAACGGCGGCCGGATCGCGCCGGCCGCCGTTCTGAAGTCTCTGACGTGGAAGCGGCTTAGGCTTCTTCGGTCTCGGCCGGGGCCGTCGTGTCGACGACGGTGCGGGCGCCGCCCATGGAGCGCTCGGCGATCCGGGCCGACTTCCCGCGGCGATCGCGCAGGTAGTACAGCTTGGCGCGCCGGACGACGCCGCGGCGCTTCACTTCGATGGATTCGATGTTCGGCGAGAGGATCGGGAACACCCGCTCCACGCCTTCGCCGAAGGAGATCTTGCGGACGGTGAAGTTCTCGTCGACGCCTTGGCCGGCCCGGGCGATGCAGACGCCTTCATAGGCCTGGACGCGCTCGCGCTCGCCTTCCTTGATCTTCACGTTCACGCGGACGGTGTCGCCGGGGCGGAACTCGGGGATCTGGCGGACGGCCAGCAGACGGTCGGCTTCTTCCTTACGGAGCTGTTCGATAACGTTCATAATCTTCAATCCTTACCGGGCTTTATCGCCCTTTGCCTGTTGATTGGCGCTTGCCGCGGCCCATAGATCGGGCCGCTGTCTGCGCGTCGTCTCTTCCCGCTGGGCTTCGCGCCACTTCCGGATCTCGGCGTGGTGCCCGCTCAGCAGGACCTCGGGGATGTCCAGCCCTTCGAACGTCCGCGGTCGCGTGTACTGCGGATGCTCGAGAAGCCCGTCCTCGAAGCTTTCTTGCGCGAGGCTTTCGGCCTGGCCCAGGACCCCTGGCACCAACCGGACGCAAGCCTCGATCGCCACCATGGACGCCGCCTCGCCACCGGCCAGGACCGCGTCGCCGACGGCGACCTCCTCGAACCCCCGGGCGTCGAGCACCCGCTGGTCCACCCCCTCGAACCGCCCGCACAGGACGATCAGTCCCGGGCCGGCAGCCCACTCACGAACGCGCGCCTGGGTCAGGGGCCGACCCCGGGCGCTCATGTACAAAAGCGGCCGCCCCCGCCGCTCCACGCTGTCCAGCGCAGAGGCGATGACGTCCGCTCGCATCACCTGTCCCGGGCCGCCACCCGCAGGGGTGTCGTCGAGGAAGCCGCGCTTATCTGTGGAAAAGCCCCGAATGTCCACTGTTTCCAAGGACCAGAGCGCGGCCTCTCGCCACGCCGTGCCGATCAGGGAAACCCCCAGCGGGCCCGGAAACGCCTCCGGAAACATGGTCAGGACGGTGCAGTCGAAGGACATGGGCGGTGAAGGCCCTGCTCAGGGGCGCGCCGTCAAGCCTCAGACAATCCCATCCGAGAAGACGTACCCGTCCCAGAGCTCAGGCGACGCGACGCAAAGGATCGGCGGATCCTGTCCGGTGAGGCCCGATTCGGCAGCTTTCGGACAAGTCACCGGGCGCTCGTGATACTCGACTTTCCGGATCATCATCGCGCTGGTCTTCCATTGGAAGCTGACCACCAGAGGGCGGTTGGGACGAAACGAGAAGTCCACACCACTGCGAACTCCGTAACGATTGCCGTTGGGGGACAGTCGTCCGATCGAATGTCCCGCCATCGCATCACGCACGATGCTGTCGTACACCGGCTTGTGGCGCATGAAGTTCAATCGGACGCTAATATAGTCCAGAGGTGCGGCTGCCACGGTAACCAAGGCCAGGGCGCCGATGACGGCCGCGGGGGTTTTCCAGGTTCTTCGCCTCATTGCCCATAAGATGCCTGCTGCAATCAGTAGCGCTGGGCCGGCAGATACAAGCAGCGTAAGCAGTGCCGAGAAGCCCCGCTCTGGGAGAAGTTCTTCCAGCGTCGCCGAGAGCAGCAGGAACGCGAGGCTGAGGATCAGCCAAACACCGATGAGATTGCCAAAGCGACCCGGTTGAGCGCGGCGGAACCCCATTCAGAACACCCGCTGATAGTAGGTGAAGCCCTTGGCCAGGGGCTCGCCCTGGTCGATGCAGCGGGCGCCGGGGCGGGCGATGCAGGGGGTGTCGTCGTAGCGGATGCCGGCGCGGACGCCGTAGGCCTGGGTCCAGGGGAAGTCGACCATGCCGCGGTCGGCGGCGCGGTAGCGGAAGCGCACGCCGTCCCGCTGGCCCACGATCCAGCCGCGGGCGCTGGGCAGGCCGCCCAGGGTTCCGGCGCGCGCCTCGGCGGCGATGGCTTCGTAGACCGGTCGGCGGTCGTCGAAGTTCAAACGCACGCCGGTCTGGTAGAGGGGCTGGGCCAGGGGGACGAAGCCGCCGATGAAGGCCATAAGCACGGTCGGCGCCAGCCAGCCGGTCATCGGCTCGCGCAGCATGCTCCAGAAGCTCCAGACCAGCAGGATGGGCGGCGGGACGACGTAGACGGCCGCGATCAGCAGGGGGCCGGCGGCGGGCGGCGTCAGCTCCATCAGGCGCGGCGCCACGAGCGTGGCCGCGGTCGCCAGGGCCATCCAGGCCACCAGGACCGCCGCCAGCGGCGTGCGCCATACCGGCCGAATGTACGGCGTCTCTCCCATTGCGCTTAGATGACGGTGCTCGCGGAGCGTGCGCAAGACCAGCCGTCTTGCTCCCGCGTCGTGCGCAGCGTATCGCCGCCGCATGAACGACACCGTCGCACCGGAATCCGAGGGCCAGGACGAGACCCTGGTCGAGACGCTGCAGCTCGAGCGGATCGAGATGAACCTGTTCCGCGGGACCTCGCCGGACACTTCGCCGGGCCGGATCTTCGGTGGGCAGGTGATCGCCCAGTCCCTGCTGGCGGCCTACGAGACGGTCGAGAACCGGGTGGCGCACTCGCTGCACTGCTACTTCATCCGGCCGGGCGATCCGACCGTGCCGATCGTCTTCGAGGTGGACCGGTCGCGCGACGGCGGCAGCTTCACGACGCGGCGGGTGGTGGCGGTCCAGCACGGCAAGCAGATCTTCAACCTGGCCGCCTCGTTCAAGGACCCGGAGGAGGGCTTCGACCACCAGGCGCAGATGCCCGAAGGCCCGCACTGGAGCGAGCTGAAGGACCAGGCCGAGGTGATGCGCGAGCTGATGAAGGACGCGCCGGCCCAGGCCAAGCGTTGGCTCAGCCGTACGCCGCCGATCGAGATGCGGTCCAAGGATGCGCGGACCTACTTCCTGGACGGGCCGAAGGAGCCGGTGGCGCAGAACTGGTTCCGCTGCCGCACCCCCATCGGCGACGACGCGCACATGCACCAGGTGATCCTGGCCTACGCGTCCGACATGAACCTGCTGTCGACGGCGATGCGGCCTTACGGCGTGCACTGGCAGACGCCCGGCCTGCAGTCGGCGAGCCTGGATCACGCCATGTGGTTCCACAAGCCGACAGACTTCAACCAGTGGCACCTCTACGTCCACGACAGCCCCTCGGCGTCGGACGGGCGGGGCTTCATCCGCGGCCAGATCTTCGCCGAAGACGGGACCCTTGTGGCGTCGGTGGCCCAGGAGGGCCTTCTGCGGATGAAGCCGCCGAAGTGAAGTCCTCTCCCCCGAGGCGAAGCCCGAGGGGAGAGGAGGTTGCCGCCCAAGCTTCCGAGGCGTAAGCCAGCCGACCTCGCATTTGCAGCATAGTCGGCACGATGGACATCAAGACCCTGGTCGAGACGCTCAAGCTCGAGCGCCTGGAGGTGAACCTCTTCCGCGGCGTGACGCCGGCCGAGGAGTCGCGCGAGCGGATCTATGGCGGTCAGGTGATCGCCCAGTCGCTGCTGGCCGCCTATCAAACGGTGGAGGAGCGGGTCTGCCACTCGCTGCACTGCTACTTCATCCGGCCGGGCGATCCGAACATTCCGATCATCTTCGAGGTGGACCGGTCGCGCGACGGGGGCAGCTTCACGACCCGGCGGGTGGTGGCGATCCAGCATGGGCAGCAGATCTTCAACCTGGCCGCGTCGTTCCAGGTGCCGGAGGACGGCTACGAGCACCAGTCGGACATGCCGGCGGCGCCGGCTCCGGACGAGGTCGAGAGCGACATCGAGATGCAGCGGCGGATGCTGAAGGATGCGCCGCCCGCCGCGCGCGCCTGGCTGGACCGGCCGCAGCCGATCGAGATGCGCACCGTCGGCGGCCGCTTCGACGTGAGCAAGCCCGAGCCGCGTGAGCCGAACCAGCAGGTCTGGTTCCGCGCCAAGGACCCGATCGAGGCCGGCGCCCACATGCACCAGGTGATCCTGGCCTATGCGTCGGACATGAGTCTGCTGGGCACGGCGGTCCGGCCGCACGGGGTGAGCTGGCGGACGCCGGGGTTCCAGTCGGCGAGCCTGGACCACGCCATGTGGTTCCACCAGCCGACCGACTTCAATGAATGGCACCTGTACCATCAGGAAAGCCCGTCGGCCTCGGGCGGACGGGGCTTCAACCTGGGCTACATCTATCGCGCGTCGGACGGCGCCCTGGTCGCGAGCTGCGCCCAGGAGGGGCTGATGCGGATGCGCAAGCCGAAGGGCTGACTTTTCCCTCCCCTTCATGGGGAGGGACAGACCGCGTAGCGGTCAGGGTGGGGAAACCTGACGAGCCTGCGCTCTTGCGCGCGAGATCCCCACCCGACTGTCGCTGCGCGCCAGCCACCCTCCCCATGAAGGGGAGGGAAAATCAATCACTCCACCTCGTCCGGCTTCACCGCCACCACGACGCCGTCGGCCAGGCGGACGTCCGGCACGGCTTCGCGGGTGAAGGGCAGGTACCAGGTGGCGCCGCCTTCGGCGGGGATGATTTCCAGCAGGTCGCCGGCGCCGAAGTCCTGCACGGCCTTCACGCGGCCAAGCGCTTCGCCGTCGGCCGTCTCGACCGCAAGGCCGATGAGATCGGTGACGTAGAACTCGTCCTCTTCGGGCTCCGGGAGGCGATCGCGCGAGATGAAGAGCTTGAGGCCCCGCAGAGCCTCGGCCTGTTCGCGGGTCTCGATTTCCGCGGCGCGGACGATCACACCGCCCTTGACGGCGCGGCCCGCGGTTAGCGTGAGGGCGGGCGAGCCGTCCTCACGCTGCAGCGTCTTGTAGTCGACCAGCGCCAGGGGATCGCCCGTGAAGCTGGTGATGCGGACCTCGCCGCGGACCCCGAAGGCGCCCGCGACACGGCCCACCTGGATGAGATCGACGCTCACCCTTCGAAGCCCTTAGGC
>JAIXTR010000017.1 GCA_027483845.1 Caulobacteraceae bacterium
CACCTGAGCCCGGCGCCGGTCTTCCTCAGGCGTCAGTTCGCGTGGCAGGACGCTGAACATCCCGTAGGCGGCTACCGCCAGGATCACGACTAGGCTGGAGGCGCCGATCGACACCACGCGCCGGCCCACCATCCACGCCAGCGAGGCGTGGTACGAGCTCTTCAGTCGGTTCATGCCGCTGTCGACCCGGCGGGCGATCCAGCCTTCGCCGTGCGCCGGCCGGAGCAGCTTCGACGCGAGCATCGGCGACAGCGACAGCGCCAGTAGCGCCGAGAACGCCACGGCCGCGGCGACCGACACGGCCAGCTCGACGAACAGCCGGCCGATAAAGCCGGGCAGGAACATCAGCGGCGCAAAGACCGAGATCAGCACGATGGTGGTGGCGACCACGGCGAAGAACACCTGGCGCGCGCCCCGTTCGGCCGCCACGATCGGCGGCTCGCCGTCGTCGATCCGTCGCTGGATGTTCTCGACCACAACGATGGCGTCGTCGACGACCAGGCCGATCGCCAGCACCAGAGCCAGCAGGGTCAGCAGGTTGATCGAGAAGCCTAGCGGGGCCAGGACAATGAACGTCGACAGGATGCAGATCGGCGCGACCACCGCGGGTATGATCGCGGCGCGCAGCGTGCCCAGGAACAGGAAGTTCACCAGCGCCACCAGAGCCAGCGAGATGCCCATGGTGATCCACACCTCGCGGATCGCCTGACGGGTGAACTGGGTGTAGTCCACCGAAACGCCGATCCGGGTGCCTTTGGGCAGGGTGCTGTTGATCTCCTTGATCGCCGCGAGCACGCCGTCCGAAATGTCCAGGTCGTTGGCCTGGCTCTGCCGGGTGATGGCGATGCCGACCATGTCCTTTCCGTTCGAGCGGAACAGACGGCGGCGCTCATCGGGAGCCTCCTCCACCCGGGCGATGTCGCCCAGGCGGGTGATGTAGGCTGAGCTGGTGCTGGCGGAGGCCACGTCGCGCACGGCCCCCTGCGCCGCTCCGGCGCCCGCCGCCGTCCCGCCGAGCGCCGCGGAGGCCTGGGTCGAGGTCGCCGAGCGGGTCGCCACGATCGGCATCAGGGCGAACTGCGCCGGGGTCGCATAGCCACGGGCCACGCGGATGGTGAAGTCCTTGGCCGGCGCTTCAAGCGACCCGGCGGGCAGCTCGGCGTTCTGGCTGGTCAGGGCCGATTCCACGTCCTCGACCGTGATGCCGCGGGCGGCCATGGCGTCCGGGTTCAGCCAGATCCGCATGGAATAGTTCTGCGCCCCGGCGACGCCCACGGTCGCCACGCCCGGCACCGTCGACAGGCGCTCGACCAGGTAGCGCTGGGCGTAGTCCGACAGCTGCAGCCTGTTCATCGTCGTCGACGTGAAGTTCAGGAACATGATCGGCTGGGAGTCGGCGTTCGCCTTCTGGATCTGCGGCGGGTCCGCCTGTTCCGGCAGCTGCGCCGTGACCCGGCTGACCGCGTCGCGAATGTCGTTGGCCGCTGCGTCCAGGTCGCGGTCCAGCTTGAACGAGATGTTGATCCGCGAGGTGCCGTCCCGCGACGAGGACTGGACGCGGTCGATGCCCTCGATGCCGGCGACCTGCCGCTCGATCACCTCGGTGATCCGCTCCTCGATCACCTCGGCCGAGGCGCCGCGATAGTTGGTCGAGACGCTGACCACCGGCGGGTCCACGCTGGGCAGCTCGCGCACGGTCAGCGCGCTGAACGAGGCCAGACCGACGACGCACAGGATGATCGCCGCGACGGCGGCGAAGACCGGACGCCGGACCGAGATGTCGGAGAGCATCATGCCGCGGGACGGGCTCCGGCCGGGCTAGTAACGGGCGCGCGCGCGGAGGGCGCCGACGACGGCGGCCGAGCTCCGGACGCGACCCGCACGGGTTGACCGGGCTGGATCTTGTTCAGGCCGTCGGCAACGATCCGATCCCCCGGCTTCACCCCGTCGGTGATCTCGACGAAGCCCTGCTGGCGCAGGCCGGTCACGATCGGCCGCTGCTCGACCATCGCGCCGCCGGCCTGGCCCTTGGCCTGGGGCTGGCCCTGACCGGGCGCGCGGCTGTGCAGGACGTAGACGAAGGCGCCGTCGCCCTGGACCGAGACCGCCGATTCCGGCGCGCTGGCCGTGGTGCGCTGGCCGCGGGAGATGCCGACCCGAACCAGCATCCCGGGCTTCAGCTTGCCCGACCCGTTGGGAAACTCGGCTCGCGCCGTGATCGCCCGGGTGCGTTCGTCGACGCGGGTGTCCAGCTGGGCGATGCGGCCGGTGATGGTCTCGCCGGGGTAGGCGTCGGCCGTCGCCAGCAGCGACTGTCCTTCGCGCAGCTGGCCGAGGTAGCGTTCGGGAACCTGGAAATCGACCCGGATGACCGACACGTCGTCCAGCGTCACGATGGGCGCGCCGGGATTGACCAGGGCGCCGGGCGCCACGTCGGAAAGCCCCACGACGCCCGCGAACGGGGCGCGGATCGTCCGGTCCCCCTGGCGGGCCTTGGCCGCGGCCAGGTCGGCCTGGGCCGAACGCCAGGCGGCCTCGTACTGTTCGACCTGCGCCTTGGAGGTCCACCCCTGATCGCCCAGGGTCTTGTAGCGGTCGTAGGCGCGCCGCGCCTCCAGCAGCCGCGCCTCGGCCTGCGCCGTCCCAGCGTTCTGCTCGGTGTCCTTGAGCTCAACCAGCACGGCGCCGCGCGCCACACGCTGGCCGTCGCGGAACAGCACCCGGTCCACCAGTTGGGTGGTCGCGGCCGTCAGGGTCACCGATTGGCGGCCCTTGGCCACCCCCAGCACCTCGATCGTGTCTTCGAACACCCGCGGCTGAACCGTCGTGACGGACACCAGGGTCGGCCCGCCGAAGCCGCCGCGCCGCGCGCCGCCCTTGGCCTGCGGTCCGCCGGGGCCGCCCATGCCCTGTCCGGACGCCGCCTGGCTGCCCGCGGAGCTCTTGGTCAGGACCTTGTACCCGCCGGCCACCACCATCACGGCGAGGACCACCAGGGCCGCTACGAGGAAGAAGTGGCGTCGGATCAAACTACGGGTCCTTTTCACCCGCGTCCTGGCAGGCGGTTCACGATTTACGCGGCAGCGGTCTTAGGATGGCTCCATATACGCCGTCGAGTGACAGCAGGATGGCTGTCCGTTGCGAGGCTGAAACGTCCCCAAACAAAGAAACGGACGCCCGTTCGGGTGCCCGTTGTGCTCAAGCCTTAGGCGATGCTGCCGCCCTATGCGTCGTAGCCAGGCAATTCGCGGTCGAGCTTACGCAGGCAGCCCGGCCACGGCAGCGCCCCGCCGATTCCCCGCGAGACCTGCGACCGCACCTCGGTCTGCGCCGCCTCGGGGGCGATGAGGATGTTCTCGCGGCCCGCCGACAGCGCCTTCACCTGCATCGTGCAGGCGCGCTCTAGGTAGTACATGCCGATCCAGCAGTCCCCGGCGGTCTTGCCCGCGGACAGCGTCCCGTTATTTCGCAGCAACATCTTATCCTTTTCGCCAATATCGGCCACCAGGCGCTCGCGCTCGTCGTGGTTCAGGGCGATGCCTTCGTAGTCGTGGTACGCCAGCCGCGGCAGCACGATCAGCGCATGTTGGGAGATCGGCAGCAGGCCGCCCTGCTGGGCCGCCACCGCGACGCCGTCGTCCGAGTGCAGGTGCATGACGAACTTGGCGTCTTCCCTCGCGG
>JAIXTR010000682.1 GCA_027483845.1 Caulobacteraceae bacterium
GTGGCGCTCGGCGCGCTCAGCGTGCTGGTCGCGGAGGACAATCCCACCAACCAGCTCGTCCTTCGACACCTCCTGGCGGCGCTCGGCGAGATCCGCGTCACGATCGTGGACGATGGCGTCGCGGCCCTGGCCGCATTCGAGCGGGAGTCCTGGGACCTTGTCCTGATGGACATCAACATGCCGATCCTGGACGGCGTCGCAGCGACCCGGGAAATCCGCCGCCGGGAGGCGGATACGGGCCGGACGCGAACGCCCATCCTCGCCCTCACCGCCAATGCCATGGCCCATCAGGTCGAGGACTATCTGGCGGCGGGGCTTGATGAGGTCGTGGCCAAGCCGGTCGACGCCGGCGCCCTGCTGGCGGCCATGGGGCGCGTGCTCTCCGAGGCGGAGGCTGGGGACCGGCAAGTGGCCTAAAGCCCCCCGCGTCAGATCACCTGTCGCTTCGCCAGTTTCCGCGCCAGGGTGCGGCGGTGCATGCCGAGGCGGCGCGCCGTCTCGGAGATGTTGAAATCGGCGCCCGCGAGCGTTTCGTGAATGCGCTCCCACTCCAGGGTCTTGATCGAGCTGGCGCGCGCGCCGAGCGGTGCTTCGGCGTCCCCCGCCCCACGCTCGAACGCCGCCTCGATGTCGTCGGTGTTGGACGGCTTGGCCAGATAGTGCCGCGCGCCCAGCTTGATCGCCTCGACCGCGGTGGCGATGCTCGCAAACCCCGTCAGCACGACGATGCGCATCGCCGGATCGAAGGCGTGCAGCGCCTGGACGCACATCAGGCCTGATGCGCCCCCGAGCTTAAGGTCCACCACCGCGCGCGACGGCCGGTGGGTCGTCAGCAATTCGGTCAGCGCCTCATAGCTGTCGGCGACGAGAACCTCGTACCCGCGGCGCTCGAACGACCGGCGCAACGTCGCGGCGAACGCCGCGTCGTCCTCGACGATCAGCAGCGTCTGTCCGGTCATCGTCAGGTCTCCTCCGCCGCCAGCGCCGCAAGCGGCAGCGACAACCGCACCTCCGCGCCGCCGCCGACGCGGTCCGCCGCCTCGACTGTCCCGCCCAGCGTCTTGAGCACATTGACCAGCAGGAACAGGCCCAGGCCCGCCCCGGCCCGGCCCTTGGTGGATCGATAGGGCTCGCCCAGGCGACTAAGGATATGGGGTGGGAAACCCCGCCCGTCATCCAGCACGGTCACTTTGAGATCGCCGTCGATCACCGCGGACCAGAGCTCAATGCGACGCGCGCCCGCCTCCATCGCATTGTCGAACAGGGCGCTGAACACCTGACGCAGGGCCGGATCAGCGACGATCGCCGGGTCCCGTTCCAGCGCGTCGCGACGCTCGATCACGACGTCCGGGTGCGCCACCTGCCACTCCGCCGCGGTCTGCGCCAGGAACGCGCGGACCGAGGAGCGGGCCGGCGCCTCGCCACGCACCGCGCCCGCGGACATCAGGATCCCCGTCACGATCGCCTTGCAGCGATCCAGCTCGGCCTGCATCTGGTCGATGTCGTGCGCCAGCTCCGGGTCGCGGAAGGCCGGCATCCGCCGCCAGTCGCCCAGGATCACAGAGAGCGAGGCGAGCGGCGTTCCAAGCTCATGCGCGGCGCCGGACGCCAGGAGGCCCATGCGCACGATGTGGGTCTGCTCCGCCGATTGCTGACGCAGTTCGGCGAGGTAGGCGTCGCGGGCCTTAAGGTTGCCGCTGATACGGGTGACGAACGAGACCAGCAGGCCGGCGGTCAGCACGAAGCAGACCAGCAGTCCCTGCAGGTAGAGGCTGAGCGACACCCCCGCTTCGGCCCCCGGCAGCACCAGCGGGCGATAGACGAACCCCAGACCCGCGAAGCAGGCCGCCGTCACGCCGATCAGCAACCAGGCATGCGTTGCGGTGAGCAGGACCGCCCCCAGAACCACCTGCATCAGGAACAGCGGCGCAAAGGGGTTGGTGGCCCCGCCGCTGAGATAGAGCTGCCAGGTCAGGGCGGCGACATCGATCAGCAGCGCGGCGAACAGCTCGCGGTCCGACACCGCCTGGCGCAGGGTCAGCAACGGCGCGCTGAGCAGGTTCAGCAGGACGAGCACCAGCGGCGCCACAAGCAGGGCGGCCACCGGCAGGCGCACGCCCAATCCCCATTCGGCCACCGCGATGGTGACGAGCTGGCCCGCCACCGCCAGCCAGCGAAGCTGGATGAGCAGCAACAGGTTGCGCACGTTGGCGCTCTCGGCTGAGCGCACAGGGTCGCGCCAACCGCCCAGGCCCAGCCAGCGCATCAAGGCGCTCGCGCCGTTCATTCTGGCTCCATGGAGGCATGACGACGGAAGACGGCGAACCCCGCAACCGTCAGACCGGCCAACGTGAACCAAGTTAGCGCGTAGGCCAGATGGCTGTTGGGGAATCGCACGACCGTCAGCCCCCCTTTCGGCCATGCGGGGCCGTCGACCGACCGGTCCGCATCGATGAAATAAGGCGCGACATTCTTGACGCTCCGTCGCGCGGCGATCGCCGCGACGTCGCGGGAATACCAGCGATCGGTTGACGGGGCGTTCTGCCGAAGGAATCCGCCGCGGGGTTCGGTGATGCGCAGCAGACCGTTTACCGTCTGTCGCCCCGACGCCGGCGCCGCGGCGGCCTGGCGGTCAGGCGTGAAGCCGCGGTTCACCAGGACGACGAAGCCGGCCTCGGTCCGCATGGGGGTCATGACCCAATAGCCCGGTCCCAGGTCGGTGACCGCCTGGACCAACGTGTCGCGCCCGGGCAGGTAAGCGCCATGGGCCACCACGCGGCGGTAGGCGTCGCCGTCGCGCGTGATCCGCGCCCAGGCGGCCGGTCCAGGCGCCGGCGTCGCGACCATCTGCGTCCGGGCGTCGACCGCTGCGATCAGCCGCGTCTTCCAGGCCAGGCGCTGGACCTGCCAAACCCCAAGTCCGCTGAACAGGATGCAGAGCACCGCGGCCAGCAACCCGGCCCATACGACCTGTCGCCGCCCAACGGTTCGCCGTATGGCGCCGGCGGAGGCGGTGGGAGTAGGCCCCATCAAGGCATCTGCGACATGTCGTGGACGGGCATCATGTTGGTGTTGAGGTGATGCATGACCCAGAGCGAACCGCTCAGCGCGATCACCACGACGATCACCGTGAAGATCAGCGCCAACATGCTCCAGCCGCCTTCCGAGCGCGGGTTCATGTGCAGGAAGAAGATCATGTGGACAACGATCTGCGCCACGCCCAACGCAACGACGATCCCGCCGGTCAGGGCCGCCGGCAAGGCGCCAGTCACCACCAGGGCGAACGGTATCGCCGTCAGCACCACCGAGAGGCCGAAGCCGAGCAGATAGGACCGGCGCGACCCGTGATCTTCGCCGGAGGCGCTGTCAGGCCTGGCATGCGCATGGCTCGTCATCGCAGGACTCCCAAGAGGTAGACGGTCGTGAAAACCCCGATCCAGATCACGTCGAGGAAGTGCCAGAACATCGACAGGCAGGTCAGGCGGCGCAGGTTACGTCCGTCCAGGCCCCGCTGGGCCACCTGCGCCATCAGGGTCACGAGCCAGATCACGCCGAAGGTCACGTGCAGCCCGTGGGTCCCGACCAGGGTGAAGAAGGCCGACAGGAATGCGCTGCGCTGCGGGCCTGCGCCCTCGTGGATCAGGTGCGAGAATTCGTAGAGCTCGACCCCCAGGAAGGCGACGCCGAGCAGGCCGGTGACGCCGAGCCAGGTCAGGGTCGACGTTTGGCGCCCTTCATGGGCGGCCAGCATGGCGAAGCCGTAGGTGATCGACGAGATCAGCAGGAAGGCGGTGTTGAGCGCCACGAGCGGCATGTCGAAGAGGTCCTTCGGTCCTGGGCCCGCCGCATAGGCGCCGCCCAGCACGCCGAACGCTGCGAACAGCATCGCGAAGATCAGGCAGTCGCTCATCAGATAGATCCAGAACCCCAGGGGGGTGCTGGCGCCGTCCGGATGATGCGGCTCCTCGGGCAGATGGAAGAGCGGACGGCCCTGGTCGTCCAGATGGGCGGCGATCGCGGACGTGCTCATGCGGCGGCTCCCGTTGCGGTGAGGGCCTGGGTTCGGGCGTCCTCGATGCGGGTGACGGCCTCGACCGGAACCTCGACTCCATGATCGTCCTGGAAGGTGTGGGCGATGGCCACCGCCACGATTGCGACGAAGCTCGCCGCCGCCAGCCACCAGACGTACCAGACGAGCGCGAAGCCCAGGACGGTGCTGAGGCCCGCCAGGATCACACCCGTACCCGTATTGGCGGGGAGGTGGATCGGCCGGAAGCCCGAGGTCGGCCGGGCATAGCCGCGCGCCTTCATGTCCCACCAGGCGTCACCCGCGTGCGCCACCGGCGTGAAGGCGAAGTTGTAAGCCGGCGGCGGGGATGAGGTGGCCCACTCCAGCGTCCGACCGTTCCAAGGATCGCCCGTGACATCGCGCAGCGCCTCGCGGTTGCGGATGCTGACCGCGATCTGGACCAGGAAGGCCGCGATGCCGGCGGCGATGAGCGCCGCGCCGACGCCGGCGATGATGAACCAGATCTGCAGCGAGGGGTCTTCGAAGACCCGCAGCCGCCGGGTCACGCCCATCAGGCCCAGGACGTA
>JAIXTR010000358.1 GCA_027483845.1 Caulobacteraceae bacterium
GAGTGGCTGCCCAACGGCCGCACCACCCTCTACTTCGCCGCCGACACCGGCGCCCTGGTCCGCGCCAACGACGCGCTCACGATGCCGCGGCAGGTTCAGGCCTACAACGCCCTCTACCCGCTGCACGCCGGCAAGGCGGGGGGCGCGCTGGCCTACCGGATACTGATCACCCTCTCCGGCGTCACCCTGACGGTGTTGGGCAGCCTGACTGTCTGGACCTTCTGGTTCCGCCGCAAGCCGCGCCGCCGCCGCGCGCCAGCCCCCGCCCGCGTGCTCTAAGGCCAACGCGGCGCCCGTTGCGGTCCGACCCGGCCGGGTCCATTGAGCCCGCATGCCGACGGATTCGCCACGCCCGACGCCCACGACCTGGCGAACCCGCCTGCGGGAGAGCTGGCGCGGTCGGCCCGCCCGCCGTCCGCCGCCGCCGGAGGGGACGCTCGCCACGCCGCCCGGCTTCGAGGGCGTCCGCTTCGTCGCCGACGACCGCGACCTCACCCGGTTCCTGGGCGACCGCCCCGACCTGACCCCCTCCCCCGGCGGTCCGCCGCCCAAGGTCCTGGCCCTTTCGGGGGGCGGGGCCGGCGGCGCGTTCGGCGCCGGCGCCCTGGTGGGCCTGAGCCGCGCCGGTCGCCGGCCGGTCTACGACACCGTCACCGGCGTCAGCACGGGCGCCCTCATCGCCCCCTTCGCCTTCGTGGGCTCCGACTGGGACGCGCGCCTGGAGGCCGCCTTCACCGATGGCTATGCGGCCCAGGTCTTCGCCCTGTCGGCGGCGCGTCCCTGGGGCAGCTTCTATCCCGACCACGCCCTGCGGGCGCTGGTCACCCGCTATGTCGACGCCGCGCTCGTGACCCGCGTGGCCCAGCGCCACGCCGAGGGCGGACGCCTGTTCGTGGCCACCGCCAACCTCGACGCCCAGACGACCTCGATCTGGGACATCGGCGCCATCGCCCAGACGGGCGGCCAGGCCGCGCTCGACCTCGTCACCAACATCCTCGTCGCCTCGTCGAGCCTGCCTGGCGTCTTTCCGCCCCAGCTGATCGACGTGGGCGCGGACGGCCACGCCTATCAGGAACTCCACATCGACGGCGGCGCCATCACCCCGATGTTCGTGGTGCCCGAGACCCTGATCTGGCGGCGCCCGGCCGGCTGGACCGGCGCGGGCGTCGAGGTCTACGCCCTGGTCAACACCACCCTTGCCCCCGGCGGCGGGCGCACCGCCATGCACGCGGTCCCGATCCTGATGCGCAGCTTCGAGCTGATGCTGCGCTCGTCCTACCGCGGCGCCCTGCGCACGGTCGCCGCGTTCTGCCAGCTCAACGGCTTTTCCCTTCGGGTCGGCAGCCTGCCCCCGAACGTCGTCGGCGGCTCCCTCCTCCGCTTCGACCAGACCACCATGCGCACCCTTTTCGACCACGGCGCCAAGGCCAGCGCCGAAGGAACACTCTGGCGCGATCCCTGGGCTTAGCGGCGGTCGGCCCGGAGCCGGTCACGGCGCATAACTTAGAACGTGTCGGAGAGCCGCAGTTCGTGGCCGTCCTGGGAACGGGTCGGCGGCGGCGTCTGGTGGGCGGCATCCTGCGCCGCGGCGTAGAGGTTGATACCGAGCGCGCTGTCCGCCGCTTGGGTTCGGTCGCTGGAATAGCTGATCGACGAAATTGGCTGGGCGTTCATCATCTGCACGTCGACCAGGCCCTGATACTCCCACGCTTGGGCCTGGGAGCGTTTGGTCCACGGATCACTCGTGCTGTCATCGGCTGCACGACAGACGACCGACATGTAGCCGGTCTCCATCTCCAACCCATTCGCCCCGGGCTGCTTGATCATCGGCAGGTACAACATGTCGATCGGCGTCATGTTGAAGTAGCGGATGAAGTCCTCAAGCGCCGGGATCGACATGTACCAGAAGGTGTTCGTTTCCGGCTGCAGCCTGCCGCCCCCGTTCCACTCCATGGTCTGGTCGTTGCGATTGACCACGTTGGTGGAGATGATCATCAGGCCGTTCTTCTTCAGCAGCGCCCGCGCGCTGGCGATCACGTGCAGCGGCGAGAAGACGTGATAGAGCAAGCCCGACATGTTGATCAGGTCGTAGCCGCCGAACTGCCCGAGCTTGCGGCTCAGGTCATACATCAGGCCGACACGCGCATAGTCGAACTGGACGTCATAGGCCTGGCGAATGAAGTTCAGCTTTTCCAGGCAGTGGTCCACCGCATCGACGGCCAGGACCCGTCCCGCCCCGCGCCGCTTCATCAGCGTCGGCATCAGGCCTTCCATCGTGCCGAGGTCCAGGCATTCCGCGCCGGCCAGGTCTACGCCGCGGACAATCTGGCGCGGCAGCAGCGGCACGGTCGGATCGTAGATGCCCTTGGCGATCTGCCCGGGCGCGAGTTCCACCGAGTAGTACCACCACTTTTTCAGCAGGGCCTCGGCTGCGCTGAGGGACATGCAGGTCTCCGAACGAAGCGCAGAAATATCGCGTATGCTGGCTAGCTAGGCCGAGAATCGCGAAACGCGAAGCCGGCTATGGCGGAGAGGGTGGGCATATACGTTTGGAATTTATCCAATAAATTAGAGCGTTAAGCGATATTCGCGCGCAAGTCTGTTCCACAAATCGTTCCGCAAACCCCGAAAATATGAGCAATCCTCATGTTTTCGCTTCGCGATCTATCCCTCCCCCGCCTTCATCAGGCGAAGGTCATCGATTTTTCCAGGGGGTGTTGACGGGCCATCTGGCATTGGTGGGCACGTGATGCGCACTTTGGGAATGGCGATCATCGCTGGTTTTGCGGTGTCTCCACCAACGCGCTGGTGCGCAGAAGGACGTCGCGACC
>JAIXTR010000618.1 GCA_027483845.1 Caulobacteraceae bacterium
CGTGGCGCCGTGGGGCTCACGCGCGGCGGTTTAGAGCGTAACAATGGCGGCATGAGCCGGCCGCCGCCCTCGCCTCCGCCGTCCTATGCCTTCGCGCCCGAGGAGCAGCCGCTGTTCCCCGGCTCGCCCTATTCGCCGCGGCATGCGACGGGGCGGCGGATCGGCTACGCCGTGGTGGCGGTGGTCATGGCGCTGGTGGCGACCCTCGGGAACGCCCTGGTGACGGTGAACCTGCCCAACCTGGCCGGCGCGCTGGGGATCTACACCGCCGAGGCCAGCCTGTTGCCGGCCGCGTATGTGGCGATGAACGCCAGCGCCAACCTGTTGCTGATCAAGGCGCGCCAGCAGTTCGGCATCCCCGCCGTCACCAACACCCTGCTGATCGTCTACGCCGCCGTGTCCCTACTGCAGCTGGTGATCCCGGGGTTCGAGATGGCGATGGTGGTGCGGGCGGTGTCCGGCATGACGGCGGCCGGCCTGTCAACCATGACCCTCTACAACCTGCTGCAGGCGGTCCCCCCGGCCAAGCGCGCCGCGGCGCTCGTGGTCGGGATCAGCCTGACGCAGTTCGGCACGCCGCTCGCGCGCCTGTTCCCGGTGGAGATGCTGGCGCTGGGCGGCTGGCACGGGCTGCACCTGATCGAGGCCGGCTTGGCCCTGGCCGCCCTGGCCGCCCTGCTGATCCTGCCGCTGCCGCCCAGCGACCGGAGCCCGGCGTTCGAGCCGCTGGATTTCGTCACCGTCGCCCTGGCCGTCCCCGCCATCTCCCTGATCTGCGCCGTGCTGGGCGCCGGACGCGTGGTGTGGTGGACGGACACGCCCTGGCTCGGGGTCGCCTTGGCGATCGCGGTCCCGCTGCTGGTGACGGCGCTGGTGATCGAGCACTACCGCGCCCGACCGCTGCTGCAGACCAAGTGGATCGGCACGCGCGACATCATGCGCTTCGCCATCGTCGCCCTGCTGGTGCGGCTGGCGCTGGCCGAGCAGACCTATGGCGCCGTCGGGCTGCTGACGTCCGCGGGCCTCAACAACGACCAGCTCCGCGGACTTTTCGCCGTGGTGATCCTTGCCATGGTGGTCGGGCTGGGGGTGACCCTGGCCACCCTCTCGCCAGCGCGTATCCCCTACCTGATCATCGCCGCGTCGCTGGTGATCGCCCTGGGGGCCGGGCTGGATACCGGGTCGACCAACCTGACCCGGCCAGCGCAGCTGATGCTGAGCCAGTCGCTCATCGCGTTCGGGACCATGCTCTTCATCGGCCCGGCCCTCGCCTACGGATTCCTGCGCATGCTGGAACGGGGACCCAGCCATCTGGTGACCTTCATCGTGCTCTTCAGCACCACCCAGAACCTGGGCGGCCTTGGGGGCGCGGCGCTGCTGGGCACCTACCAGGTCGCCTCGGCGCGGGCGCATGCGGTCAGCCTGGCCGAGCGGGTGCTGCCGTCCGACCCGCTGGTGGCGGAGCGGCTGCGGACCGGGGCGCAGGGTGTCGCCCGCGTCGTCGTCGACCCCGCGGCGCGCACCACCCAGGGCGCCGCAGCGCTGGGCCGCGACCTGACCCGCGAGGCCAACGTCCTGGCGTTCAACGATGTGTTCCGGCTGGTCACCGTCATCGCGTTGCTGACCGCGGCCTACGTGGCCTACATCCTGATCTACAACACGATCCGCCGGCGGCGGTTCGAAGGGGGAGCCCAACCATGAGCGAGAGCGCAGCGCCGCCGCAGGGCGTTTGGCGTCCGTCGCCCCGCCGACCGCTGGTCATCTGGATCATCGTCGGCCTGACGCTGGCCGCCGTGCTGGCGATCCTGGCGGCCTGGGGCCTGCCACCGTTCGGCGGCGGCTCGGCGACGACCGAGAACGCCTATGTCCGGGGCCGAACCACGGTCATCGCGCCCCAGGTCAGCGGCTATGTCACCGAGGTCGCGGTGCATGACTACGACACCGTGTCCAAGGACCAGTTGCTGGTCCGGATCGATGACCGGGTCTACGAGGCCCGCGTGGCCCAGGCCCGCGCGAACCTCTCCGCCCAGGAGGCCGCCCTGGCCAACGCGGTGCAGGCCCGCGCCGCGCGCGCGGCCGGCGTTCAGGGACAGGCGGCGGGCCTGGCCAGCGCCGAGGCTCAGCTGCTCCGCGCCCGCGCCGACATGGCCCGCGCCAACGACCTGGTCCGCGACGGCTCGATCTCGGTCCGCGAACGCGACCAGACCCTCGCCGCCCTGCGCGCCGCCGAGGCCGGTGTCCGCCAGGCCCGCGCCGCCGGCGAGATCGCCCGCCAGGACCTGCGCACCGTCGAGGTCAGCAAAGGCGCCCTGGAGGCCCAGGTCGAGGGCGCCCGCGCCCAGCTGCGCCTGGCCGAGATCGACCTCGAGAACACCAAGGTCCGCGCCCCCGAGGCCGGTCAGATCGGCGAGGTCGGCGTCCGCCTGGGCCAGTACGTCACCAACGGGGTCCAGCTGGTCTCCCTGGTGCCGCCCGAGCGCTGGGTGATCGCCAACTTCAAGGAAGCCCAGACCCGCGGGGTCTATGCCGGCCAGCCCGCCACCCTGCGCGTCGACGCCCTGGGCGGCGCGACCCTCAAGGGCCGAGTGGAGCGTATCTCGCCCGCCGCCGGGCAGGAGTTCGCGGTGCTGAAGCCCGACAACGCCACCGGCAACTTCGTGAAGGTGCCGCAGCGGATCGGCGTGCGGATCGCCATCGACCCCGGACAGCGCCTGGCCGCCGCGCTGCGGCCCGGCATGTCGGTGGAGGCCCGGATCGACATTCGCGGGCGGGGCAAATGAAGCCCTGGTCGCTGGGACTGCTGGCCCTGGGCCTGACCGCCTGCGCCGGACCGCGTCCGCCCGCGCCGCTGGACGCCGCCGTGCAGCCGCCCGCCGCCTGGCGCGCCGCGCCCGTGGCGGGCGCGCCGGCCGAAGCGAGCTGGTGGGCGGGCTTCGAGGACCCGGCGCTGAGCCAGGTGGTCGAGACCGCTCTGGCGCACAATACCGACGTCGCCCTCGCCGCGGCCCGGGTGCAGGAGGCGCGCGCCCAGTACCAGCTGGCGCAGGCGCAACAGTCGCCCAACCTGTCCGGCGGCGGCGGCGGCGCCCGGCAGCGGGACGTGAGCCCTTTCGGCCTGCCGCAAACGCAGACGGCCGGGCAGGCAAAGCTCTCCGTCAGCTACGACATCGACCTGTTCGGACGGCTGGCCAGCGCCAGCGCCGCGGCCCGCGCCGGGCTGCTGGCCACCGAGGCCGCCCGCGACAGCGTGCGCCTGGCGGTCGCCGCGACGGCGGCCAGCGGCTACGTGAACCTGCGGGCCCTCGACGCCCGGCTCGTCGTGTTGCGTGAGACGCTGGCGGCGCGGGAGGAGTCCCGCCGGCTCACGCGGCGCCGGTCGGACGCCGGCTACAGTCCGCGGCTTGAAACCGAACAGGCCGAGGCCGAGTACCGGGCCACCGAACAGCTGATCCCGGGGGTCGAAGCCGCCATCGCCCGCCAGGAGAACGGCCTGTCCGTCCTGCTGGGCGCCTCGCCGCGCGACATCGCCCGGGGCCGCGAGCTGTCCCGGATCGGCGTGCCGGCCGTCCCCAACGCCCTTCCCGCCGACCTGCTGCGGCGGCGCCCGGATGTCGTCCAGGCTGAACAGCAGCTGGTGGCTGCCGACCGCTCGCTGGACTCGGCCCGCGCGGCGTTCATGCCCAGCCTGCAGCTCAGCGCCGCCGGCGGCTTCGTCGC
>JAIXTR010000680.1 GCA_027483845.1 Caulobacteraceae bacterium
CGACGTCGGAGATGACGGTGCGCCGGGCGCTTACGAAGCTGGGCGCCCGCTATCGCCTTCATCGGAAAGACCTGCCGGGCAGTCCCGATATCGTCATGCCCGGCCGCAGGCTGGCGCTCTTTGTTCACGGGTGCTTCTGGCACGGCCACGACTGCGCGCGGGGGGCACGTGTCCCGCAGCAGAACCGCGACTACTGGGTCGCCAAGGTCGCCCGCAACGTCGCCCGCGACGCGCGAACCGCCGAGGCCCTGACCGCGCTGGGTTGGCGGGTCGAGACGGTCTGGGAGTGCGAGCTTCGCGACAGCGCCGGCCTTGCGGCCCGGTTGCGCCGATTGCTCGATTGACCTCAGCGCCCGCCAAAAAGGCGTCTCAGGAAACCGCCACCCGTCGATGCGCCGCGCTCACGGGCGGGCCTGCCGCGTTTCGTGCGTCGAAGCCTCAGGACCGTCGTATCGCTGCCAAAAGGCTCGTCGTGCTTGAAGCCGCAGACAGACTTCGCCAGATCTGCGGGGACATCCCAGATCATATCGACGCCCTGGTTCTCATCCTTCGCCTGCTCGGCGATGGCGGCGGTTCTAATCGCTGCATAGGCTGCCGGCACATCGCCCAAGACAGTCGGCGCCTCGGCTCTCGCCTCGCAGTCCCAGGTCACGCGCCAAGTCTCGGCGCCGTCTACATATCCCCGCGCTTCGGAGAACATCACATGCTCTTCAACAGCGCAGGCCACCGCCGGGCCATGGCGAGCAAGTGTCACGGCCGGCGCCTGGAAGGCCGCTTCGAAGTCCCGCGTGAACCATGAAACCGTCCAGCCATTGGCGAGACAGAGCGCCACGATATCGAAGCCACGATGCGCATCGCGCTCGTCGACCGTCTCAAGCGCGAGTTCATCAATGATGGTCTCGGGCGCCAAGCCCTTGACCGCGATCCAACTGTCGGAAAACCCCAAGATGCTCCCCCGAATAGCTCAATCGCAAATATCCGATTGGGGAGACGGCAGCAAGAACAAATAAAGAACTATGTCGCCACCTCTTCCACCACGATCTCGGTCTTCACCGAGTTGGCGATGAAGCATTCCTCGTGGGCGCGGTGATGCAGGTGTTCGGCCTCGGCCGCGGTGGGGCGCTTGCCGGCGTAGGTGATCTCCGGGCGAAGGGTGACCTTGCTGACCCAGGGCACGCCGGCGGCGTTCTTCTCCATCACGCCCTCGGCTGCATCTCGGTAGCGGGTGATGGCGAACCCGTCCAACCGGGCCATGTGGAGGAAGGTCAGCATGTGGCAGGAGGAGAGTGAAGCGACCAGCATCTCCTCCGGATCGACCGCGCCCGTCTGCGCCCACTTGCCGACGACGTGCGGCGAGGACGTCGCCGGCATCCGATGCTCGGCGAAGTCCACCACATGCCCGCGGCTGTAGCGGCCGTTCAGGAAGTCGCCGCCCGCCTCAAGAGACCAGTCGATCGTCGCGCGGTAGGTCGCCATCGCGTCCCTCGTCCTAGAAGGCGTCCGCCGGGAGCGTCATCATCAGCTCCGAGCCGGTCTTGAGCTTGGCCAGATGGCCGCCGGTTTCCGGCAGTATGCGCTCCATGTAGTAGCGGCCGATCACCAGCTTGGTCTCGTAGAAGGGGTCGGTGTCGCCGCCGGCGATCCGCGCCAGGGCCGCCTTGGCCTGCAACGACCACATGTAGGCCAGGGCCGTCAGGCCGAAGAGATGCAGGTAGTTGGTCGACGCCGCGCCGGCGTTGTCGGGGTTGGCCAGGCCGTTCTGCATCAGCCACATGGTGGCGTCCTGCAGCTCGGCCTTGGCCGTGGCGAGGCCGTCGGTGAAGGGCTTCATCCGCGCGTCGGTCTCGGCGGCGATGAACGCGTCCAGCTCGGCGAAGAAGCTCATCACGCCGCGGCCGCCATCGGCCGCCAGCTTGCGGCCCACGAGGTCCAGGGCCTGAACCCCGTTGGTGCCTTCGTAGATCAGGGCGATGCGGACATCGCGCAGGTACTGGCTGGCCGGGAAGTGCTCGGTGAAGCCCGACCCGCCGTGCACCTGCATGGCGTCCGAGCAGACGTCGAAGCCGCGGTCGGTGAGGAACGCCTTCACCACCGGGGTCATCAGGGCCATGTAGTCGCGGCCCTTCTGGCGGACCGCCTCGTCCGGGCTGGCCGTGCTCAGGTCGCCGTGCAAGGCGGTCCAGGCCATGAAGGCGCGGCCCCCTTCGACGATCGCCCGGGCGTCCATCAGCATCCGCCGCACGTCGGGGTGGACGATGATCGGGTCGGCCGGACCGTCGGGGTTCTTCGGGCCGGTGAGCGAGCGGCCCTGCAGCCGGTCCTTGGCGAAGGCGGCGGCGGCCTGGTAGGCGGCCTCGGCCTGCGCCACGCCCTGCAGACCCACCCCCAGACGGGCCTCGTTCATCATCACGAACATCAGGTTCAGGCCGCGGTTTTCCTCCCCGATCAGCCAGCCGGTGGCCTCCTCGTGGCTGATGACGCAGGTCGCGTTGCCGTGGATGCCCATCTTCTCTTCCAGGCCCAGGCACTTCACCGAATTACGCGCGCCAGGATTGCCGTCGGCGTCGGGGATGAACTTCGGCACGATGAACAGGCTGATGCCCCGCGTGCCCTGCGGCGCCCCCTCGATGCGGGCCAGCACCAGGTGCACGATGTTCTCGGTCAGGTCCTGCTCACCGCCGGAAATCCAGATTTTTTGGCCCGTGATCTTGTAGGTGCCGTCCGCCTGCGGAACGGCCTTGGTGCGCAGCAGGCCCAGGTCCGTGCCGCAGTGGGGCTCGGTCAGGTTCATGGTGCCGGCCCATTGGAACGAGCACAGCTTGGGCAGGTAGAGCGCTTTCTGCTCGGGGCTGCCGCCGACGTGGATGGCCGAGTAGCAGCCGTGGGTCAGGCCCGGGTACATCGAGAAGGCCATGTTCGCCGAGGAGCTCATCTCGGAGAAGGCGACGTTCACGACATTGGGCAGCCCTTGGCCGCCATAGGCCGGGTCGGAGCCCAGGGCCGGCCAGCCGCCCTCGACCAGCTTGGCGTAGGCGTCCTTGAAACCGTCGGGGGTCTTGACGGTGAAGTCGGGGCTCCAGGTGCAGCCCTGCTTGTCGCCGACGCCGTTCAGGGGCGCCAGCACCTCGGACGTGAACTTCCCCGCCTCGTCCAGGATGGCGTCGACGGTGTCCATCGAGGCGTCGGCGAAGGCCGGCAGATTGGCGTAGCGCTCAAGCTGCAGGACGTCGCGCAGGAGGAAGGCATAGTCGCGGACGGGGGCCTGGTAGGTCATGGGGATCGCAAACCTCGAACGACGGGATCAAAGTCGGTTCGAGCGCGATACCACGCCGCTTACCGCGCGTCATGGCCGGGCGAACCCGGCCATCCGCGGCGGGCAGGTCGCTCTAGGCTTCCATGCCGTCCAGCTGGCGGCGGAGCATCTGGTCGTAGTCCGCGGCGCGGGGCAGCAGGTCGGGGCGCGTCTTGACCAGGCGCTTTTCCATCGCGTCGATCCCGCTTTGCAGCTGGGCGATCGCCGCGTCGATATCGGTCTTCTGCTGCTCGAGGGCGACGATGCGCTCCTGGAACTTCCGCAGGCTCTTGGCGGCCTGCTGCACGCCGGAATCGTCGGCTTCGTAGAGGTCGAGGATCTCGCCGATTTCGCTCAGCGACAGGCCAACCCGCTTGCCGCGCAGGATGAGCACCAGTCGGCCACGGTCACGGTAGGTGTAGACCCGGTTCATCCCGTCGCGAGCGGGGTTCAGCAGGCCCTTGTCTTCATAGAAGCGCAGGGCGCGCGGGGTGCATTTGAACTCGAGGCACAGCTGGCGGATCGTATAGGTCCGGGCCGGGCGGCGCAGATCGGTGGGCATGATGCAGTCCTCCCTTAGTTATCGTTGATAATGAGGGTGATCCTGGCTTCCGTTTACGTCAAGGGCACTCGCGCA
>JAIXTR010000044.1 GCA_027483845.1 Caulobacteraceae bacterium
TCCGTGGACCTGGACGCGGAGCTTCGTAGAGCCATTGACCCTCAATTCCCCGAAATAGAGGCCCTTTTGACCCCGAAAGCATGGCGACGCCAAGGCAATACGTCGGCCAGTTGACGTAGCGTCTTTCCCCTCAGTTATCCGAGAAGCCGAAGGGGGCGCTGGTGCGGCGGATGTCGTCGGGCAAAATCTGGCGGCCGATGGGGGGCGCCGAGCGGGCGGTGCATTCGGTGCGGTGGCACAGCCGGCAGGTGACCCCGATGGGGGTGGCGGCCTCCGCCCCGTTCGCCTGGCCCTGGGTATAGATCAGCCGGCCCGCATGCTCGGCCGAACAGCCCAGGGCGATGGCCCGCTCGACCCGAACCTTGCCATAGCCGCCGCCGCCGGCGGTGACCGTGCGCGCGATGGAGAAGAACTTCTGCCCGTCCGGCAGCTCCAGCCACTGGGTGACAAGCTGGCGCGGCGTGCGGAACGCCTGATGGACGTTCCACAGCGGACAGCCGCCCCCGTGCCGGGCGAAGGGGAAGCCGGCGCCGTCCAGCCGTTTGGAGATGTTGCCGGCTTCGTCCACGCGGATGAAGAAGAACGGCACGCGCTCCTGGCCAGGCTTCTGCAGGGTGGTCAGCCGGTGGGCGATCTGTTCGAAGCTGGCCCCGAACTGCCGGCCCAGGGCCTCGACGTCGTAGCGCCGCGCCTCCACCGCCCGGGCGAAGGCGGTGTAGGGCATCAGCAGGGCGGCGGCCGCATAGCTGGCCAGCGCCCGGCGGGTCAGCCGCTCGCCGCTCTCGGTGGCGAACCCGCCCAGGGCGACCACCGCGTCCACGTCGGCCGCCAGCTCGAGATAGACCAGCTGCAGGGCCAGCTGGAAGGTCTGGCTGGCGTTGTCCAGTTCGTCGCTCAGGAGGATCTCGCGCCGGTGGTGGTCCAGGCGACGCGTGGAGCCAACCATCACCTCCGGCGGCAGGCGGCGGACCTTCAGATTGTGCCGCGCCTTGAAGTAGCCGGTGAGCCCCTCGTGCTGCGCCACCTGCTGAGCCAGCCGCTCGGCCGCGTCGTCCAAGCTGGGGAAGCTGTTGCGCCGCGCTTCCAGGAAGCGCCGGGATTCCGCCACAGGGTCCGAGGCGTCGACCCCCGCCCCCGGCGCATCGGCGGTGACGCCACGGTCGGCCAGGGCCAACTGCTCCTCGCGGTAGGCGGTGTACAGCCGCAGCAGAGCCTCGGTCACGCCCGGGAAGTTGGTGGTGACGTCGGCGGTCTCGAGCGACGGTAGGTCGATGTCGGCGAACATCGGGTCCTTCAGCACCGCCTGCAGCCGCTGGGCTTCGTCGGCGCCCGAGCCGCCGGTCAGGGTCGACATGTCCAGCTGGTAGGTCTGCGCCAGCCGCAACAGCACCTCGGCGCTCAGCGGCCGGTGATTGCGCTCCAGCAGCGCGATGTAAGAGGCCGAGACATCTAGATCCGCCGCCATGTCGGCCTGCGTCAGTCCGCGGTCGCGCCGCAGACGGCGCAGGCTGGGTCCAACGTAAAGGCGGCGCTCGGCTGGCATGTATAGATCATTACAACATTACAGAGAAATCTTGTAAAGTTTGACAGCTAAACCGCGAACCGACTCCCCGCGTCCCCTCCAAGGGCCTAGTGGCTGCCCGCATCGAACACCGACGGACCAGGATTTAGAGCCATGGCGTATCAGGACCACATCATCGAGATGAGCCAGCTCATCAAGAGCAAGGGCGGCACGTGGGACGGCATCAACGCCGAATCCGTGGCGCGCATGCGCCTGCAGAACCGGTTCAAGACCGGCCTGGAAATCGCCAAGTACACCGCCGGCATCATGCGCGCCGACATGGCCGCCTACGACGCCGACCCGGCCAACTACACCCAGTCGCTGGGCTGCTGGCACGGCTTCATCGCCCAGCAGAAGCTGATCTCGATCAAGAAGCACTTCGGCACCACCAAGCAGCGCTACATCTACCTGTCGGGTTGGATGGTCGCCGCGCTCCGCTCGGACTTCGGCCCGCTGCCGGACCAGTCGATGCACGAGAAGACCTCGGTGCCGGCCCTGATCGAAGAGATCTACACCTTCCTGAAGCAAGCCGACGCCCGTGAGCTGGGCGGCCTGTTCCGCGACCTCGACGACGCCCGCAAGGCTGGCGACAAGGCCAAGGAACAGAAGCTGATCGACGCGATCGACAACTACGAAACCCACGTCGTTCCGATCATCGCCGACATCGACGCCGGCTTCGGCAACGCGGAAGCCACCTACCTGCTGGCCAAGAAGATGATCGAGGCGGGCGCCTGCGCCCTGCAGATCGAGAACCAGGTCTCCGACGAAAAGCAGTGCGGCCACCAGGACGGCAAGGTCACCGTGCCGCACGAGGACTTCCTCGCCAAGGTCCGCGCCTGCCGCTACGCCTTCCTCGAAATGGGCGTCGACAACGGCGTGATCGTCACCCGCACCGACAGCCTGGGCGCCGGCCTGACCAAGCAGATCGCCGTCAGCCACGAGCCGGGCGACATCGGCGACAAGTACAACAGCTTCCTCGACTGCGAAGAGATCGCCCCCGCCGACATGAAGAACGGCGACGTGGTCCTGAACCGTGGCGGCAAGCTGCTGCGTCCGAAGCGCCTGCCCTCGAACCTGTTCCAGTTCCGCGAAGGCACGGGCGCCGACCGCTGCGTCCTCGACTGCATCACCTCGCTGCAGCACGGCGCCGACCTGCTCTGGATCGAAACGGAAAAGCCGCACATCGAGCAGATCGCCTCGATGGTCGACCGCATCCGCGAGGTCTTCCCGAACGCCAAGCTGGCCTACAACAACAGCCCGTCGTTCAACTGGACCCTCAACTTCCGCCAGCAGGTCTATGACGCCTGGCAATCGGCCGGGAAGGACGTCTCGTCCTACGACCGCGCGGGCCTGATGAGCGTCGACTACGACACCACCGAACTGGCGGCCGAAGCCGACGAGCGCATCCGCACCTTCCAGCGCGACAGCGCCAAGCGGGCGGGCATCTTCCACCACCTGATCACCCTGCCGACCTACCACACGGCCGCGCTCAGCACCGACAACCTGGCCAAGGAA
>JAIXTR010000660.1 GCA_027483845.1 Caulobacteraceae bacterium
CGGTAGCCCAGGGCCTCGAGCTCGCGCTCGACGCGGGTGGGCAGGACGCCGGCGCAGGCGGCGCCGAAGCGGTCGCCCAGGACGATGTCGCAAGGCCGGTCGCGGCCCGCGGCCTTGGCCGCGGCGGCGGGCATGGAGTGCCAATCGACCAGGATGGCGAAGCCGTGGGCGGCGCGGGCCTCGTCCAGCAGGGCGCTGAGCGCGTGGTGGTAGGGCCGGTGGGCGCCTTCGATCCGGCGGCTGGCCTCGGCGAAGGTCAGCTTGCGGCGGTAGATCTCCTGGCCTTCCGACACCACGCGGGCGATGGCGCCCAGGCCGGCGGCCACCCGGGCGGTGCGGGCGCGGGCGAAGGCGGGCAGGGGATCTGAGAACATCCCGGGGTCGAGCTCGAAGGGCTCGCGGTTCATGTCGATGTAGGCGCGGGCGTAGTTGGCCGTGATCACCGCCGCGCCATGGTCGGGGGCCTGGGCGATCAGGTCGTCGACGAAGGCGTCCTCGGAGCGGCGGATGCTGAGCGCGTCCAGGGCCGCGGCCGACATCATGTCTTCGGGGTAGAGGCGGCCGGAATGGGGCGAGGCGAAGACGAGCGGGGTCGGCGGGGCCGCGGGCGGTCCGGCCCGCCGCAGCGCGAACGCAGGGCCGATGTCACTGGCGTCTCCGGGGGTGAGGCCGGGCAGGGGCTCCAACGCATTCATCGCGTGCATACAACGCCGGCTTGGCCCCCAGCGTCAAACGCCCCTTCACCTGGCCTTTACCGTTCGCTAGCTATTGAGACCGATCCCGCGACAGCAAAGCGCCATGTCCAGAATCCTTCTCGCCGAAGACGACGACTCCCTCCGGGGCTTCCTGGCCCGTGCGCTCGAGCGCGCCGGTCATGAGGTGACCTCGTGCGCCGACGGCGAAGAGGCCGTGACCTATCTGGACGAACCGTGGGACCTGTTGCTCACGGACATCGTCATGCCGGGTCTCGACGGCATCGAGGTGGCCCGCCAGGCGGCGGCCAAGCACCCCGGCCTGCGGATCATGTTCATCACCGGTTTCGCGGCGGTCGCGCTGGCGGCCGGCGAAAAGGCCCCGGCGGGCGCGAAGGTGCTGTCGAAGCCCATCCACCTGCGGGAAATCGTCTCCGAGGTGGAGCGGATGATCGCCGCCTAAAATCGGTTCTCGGCCCCGCTTGCTAAGGCCGGGGTCGATCTGTATATCCCCGCCTTCCCGAAGGTACGGACGTGTAGCTCAGCGGGAGAGCACCTCGTTGACATCGAGGGGGTCACAGGTTCAATCCCTGTCACGTCCACCATCCTCCAGCCTTCATAATCATAGCCTTCGCCCCTGCCGGCGCGTCGCCCCATTGCGCGCGCCTGCCGCGTGCCGTGACGATATTCGCTTCAGGGGCGAGTGAGGCCGCGACGGGATTCCCGCCCGGGGCGAGCAAGCTTGGCCAGGGGCCGAGGCGTGGTTAACAGCGCCCGATGTAGGCCTATGTCGGCCTCCCGACGGGGACGGGGATTATGTCATGAAGACGCTTGTGGCGGCGGCTGCGATGTCGCTTGGACTTACGGTAGCGGCGACGCCCGCGCTGGCGACGACCTGGGAGCTGGTCGACTGGAACGGCGGCCAGGTGTGGGGCGCGGAATGGACGGCCAGCACCAAGCTGACCTGGGACACCAGCTCGAAGAACGTGTGGTACCGGATCTATTTCGAGGGCTACGCCGACGGCTACATGAACGGCGACACGGTCCTGCCGGGTCTGGCCTCGAGCGTGGTCTACAAGCTCACCGACATCAGCGCCGACAGCAAGTCGTGGACCTTCGACTATGTGGTCGAGAACGCCTCGAACCAGTGGGTGACGGAGTCGCAGGTGGCCGAGATCGCCTTCGACGTGAGCGGCAAGAAGGGCAACTCGACCAAGCAGCTCAAGGGCGCGGTGATCATCGACGGCGACTACCGCACCGTGGGCTCGGGCGATTTCGACCCGACCAACAACTACCTGGTCGACGACGACTTCGACGTCTGCCTGACGACCAAGGGCTCGTTCGGCCGTGGTCAGTCGACCAACACCTCCAGCAACTGCGATCCGGGCAGCAACGCCGGTCCGGAACTGGGCGAGTTCGCCGACGGCACGTTCAAGCTGACGTTCAAGTCGGGGATCGACACCCTCAGCCTGTTCAACCCGATCGTGGCCTACGAGAACATCGAGTACAACGTGCCGAACTCGCGCACCTCGAAGGGTGGCAGCTACTACGGCCACCAGCACGGCAAGGGCTGCGGCCACGACGGCGGCGACGGCGGCTATGGCCTGCCGGTGGCCTATGTGCCGGAGCCAGCCACCTGGGCGATGATGCTCCTGGGCTTCGGCGCCACCGGGGCCATGGTGCGCACGCGCCGCCGCCTCGCGGCCTGATCTCCAAGTCCAGACGATGTGATGACGGCGGCGGGCCTCCCGCCGCCGTTTTTCGTTGGGGCGGAGGCGATCAGCCCCCGAACGGCCGCGGCGGCTTGTGGACCTTTAGCTCGATCGTGAAGCCCCGGGCGATGTTGTAGCCCGTGCGGATCAGACGCTGGGCCTCCTCCCCCGACAGCCGGCCGTTGGCCAATTGC
>JAIXTR010000212.1 GCA_027483845.1 Caulobacteraceae bacterium
CCCCCCTGGTCATCAAGGCCAACGAGATCGTAACCCTGACCTACGACAACCAGGGCGTCTCCCTCGCACTCCAGGCCAAGGCCCTCTCCGGCGGCGCGGTCGGCGAGACCATCAACGTGCAGAACGTCACGTCCAAGAAGACCGTCACCGCCGTGGTCACCGGACCCGGACAGGCCGCGGTCGGCCCCGGCGCGGAGGAGCTGAAGCTCGCCCGCACCTCCCGTTACGCGCTCCGTTGAAGGAAGCCCCGATGCGTCTTCGCCTGTTCGCCCTCATCGCCCTAAGCCCGCTGGCCGCCTGCTCCACCGTGACCGAGGCGGTCCGCGGTCCGGAACTGGCCCCCGTCGGCTATCCCGCCGCCCTGGTCCCCCAGACCCAGCAGTTCGTCTCGGCGCGCGAACCCGCACCGCAACCGGCCAGCGCCAACTCCCTGTGGCGCACCGGCGCCCGCGCCTTCTTCAACGACCAGCGCGCCAGCCGCGTGGGCGACATCCTGACGGTGCAGATCGACATCGACGACAGCGCCAAGACCACCAACGCCACGACCACGTCGCGCACCTCAGGCGTGACCGCCGGCGTGCCGCACTTCCTGGGCCTCGAGACCAGCCTGGGTAAGATTCTGCCGGGCGGCTTCGACCCCGCGACCGCGATCGAGACCAGTTCGTCGTCCAACAACGCCGGCGCCGGCCAGGTGAACCGCTCCGAGAAGATCAGCCTGACCATCGCCGCCGTGGTCACCGGGATCCTGCCCAACGGCAACATGATGATCCAAGGCACGCAGGAGGTCCGCACCAACACCGACCTGCGCCAGCTGACGGTAGCCGGCATCGTCCGTCCGGAAGACATCTCCTCGGCCAACACTATCCGGCACACCCAGATCGCCGAGGCGCGCATCAACTACGGTGGCCGCGGCGACATCGCCCGCGTCCAGAAGACCCCGGCGGGCCAGTCGCTGGTGGAACGCTTCTCGCCCTTCTAGGCCCGATGCGCCGCGCGATCGCCTCGATCCTGACCGCAGCCGCCCTCGTGGGCGGCTGCGCGTCCGCGCCGCTCCAGGGCTACGCCTGGAGTCGGCAGGACGCCGACGGCGTGGCCGTCCTGGCGCTCGCCGCCGACGACGACGCCCTTCCGGCACTCGTGACCTTCGCCTGTCAACCGGGCTCCGGCGCCATCGACCTCACCCTCACCGGCCTGCGCCGCGACGGCGCCGTCATCGAACTTCACGTCGGCAAGGTCTGGAACCGCTACCGCGGCGCGGGCCTGGCGGCCGACGGCCCCGACGCCCCCTTGCAGATCCTGGCCCGCCTCAACGCCGCCGACCCGGTGCTGACCGCCCTCGCCGACACCGGCGAGCTGACCATCGTCCAGGGCGCCCTGCGCCACCGCGCCCCGAACGCCTTCGCCCCGGCCCATGATCTTCTGGGCCTCTGCCGCGCCTCTTAAGCGCGCTGCCGCCACACCGTTGGCAGCAGGTTGGCGCCAGACTGCCCGCGATGAGGCCGCGAGGAGCGAGGAGCCGATGCTGAGCGGACGTTGCCACTGTGGTGCGATCGCCTACGAGATGCCCGAGCAGACGATCCACCAATCCCTGTGCCACTGCGCGGACTGTCGGCGAGCGGCCGGCGCGCCCATGGTCGCCTGGGCCATGGTTCCCGCCGAGCAGCTGACGGTCCGTGGGGCCCCCCGGATCTACGCGTCCTCGGAGCATGCTCGCCGTCACTTCTGCGCCGTCTGCGGGACGGGACTCTTCTACACCAACGAGACCCAGTTCCCCGGCATGGTCGACATCCAGACCGCCACCCTCGACGATCCCGGCGCCCTGCCGCCCACTGCGCACGTCCAGGTCGCCGAACGCATCTCCTGGATGACCACCGCGCACGATCTGCCCACCTTCGAGCGGTATCCCGGCTGACGGGCGACGGCTGGCCGGTCTGGCCGCCTGCACGAGGGTCCAGCCATGACGGAGCTTCCGTGCGCATGGCGACCTTCGAGACGTTCAAGGTCACCACTTGACCCAGATCAAGGAAGGCTGCGCGGCTTGGGCCGCCCATACTCCGTATGAAGCCGATCCCACAGGCCCCCGCGGCGTCACGAACGATCGCCCGCATCGCTGGGCCGGGGCTCGTCGTGCTGTCGGTGACCGAGGCGATGAACATGCCGATCTTCGCCGCCCAGACCGCCCCTGTCGTCTACATCAATGGCACGTTGCTGCTGGTCGCGGGGCTGGCGATCGTTCAGGCCCACAACCGCTGGGGCTGGGGCTGGCCCCTCTTGGTGACCCTGTCCGGCTGGGGCTTTACGGCCTTGGGCCTGTTCCGGATGATTGCGCCCGCCGCGCCGCAGGCCGCTGATGGTCCTGCGACGAACGCCATCTTCGTCGGCCTGTTCCTGCTCGGCGCCGCGCTGTCGTTCCAGGGCTATCGCCGGCCGCGATCGCTGGTGATGTGACGGCTTAGGCGCGCCGCCCCTTGGCCGAGGCGTTGTCCACGCCGAGCGCCGAAAGCGCCGTGCGGACGATCCCGTCTGCGTCCAGACCGGCCAGGGCGTACATGGCGTCCGGCTTGTCGTGGTCCTGGAAGATGTCGGGCAGGGTAAGCGTGCGCACCTTCAGGCCGCGGTCCAGGGCGCCGTGCTCGGCAAGGGCATGCAGGACGAACGCGCCGAAACCGCCGACCGACCCCTCCTCGACCGTGATCAGCGCCTCATGCTCGCGGGTCAGGCGCAGGATCATGTCCATGTCCAGCGGCTTGGCGAAGCGCGCGTCGGCCACCGTCGCCGACAGGCCACGGGCCGCCAGCTGGTCGGCGGCCTTCAGCGCCTCGCCCAGGCGGGTGCCGAACGACAGGATGGCGACCGCCGTCCCCTCGCGCACGATCCGACCCTTGCCGATCTCGAACGGCGCGGCCAGCAGCGGGATCTGGGCGCCGGTGCCCTCCCCGCGCGGATAGCGGAACGCCGAGGGGCGGTCGTCGATGGCGACGGCGGTGGCGACCGCCTGGGCCAGCTCGGCCTCGTCGGACGGCCCCATCACCACCATGCCGGGCAGCGCGCCGAGGAACCCGATGTCGAAGGACCCGGCGTGCGTCGCACCATCGGCGCCGACCAGTCCCGCGCGGTCGATGGCGAAGCGCACCGGCAGGTTCTGGATCGCCACATCATGGACGACCTGGTCGTAGCCCCGCTGCAGGAAGGTCGAATAGATCGTGCAGAACGGCTTCATGCCGTCCGCCGCCAGGCCCGCGGCGAAGGTCACCGCGTGTTGCTCGGCGATGCCGACGTCGAAGGTGCGTTCCGGGAACCTGGCGCCGAACATGTCGAGACCCGTGCCCGAGGGCATGGCGGCGGTGATCGCCACGATCTTCGGATCGTTCTCGGCGTGCTTGATCAGTTCCTGGGCGTAGACCTTGGTGTAGCCGGGCGGCCCGGCCTGGACGGGTTTGGCCTGCTGGCCGGTGATCACGTCGAACTTCACCACGCCGTGGTACTTGTCGGCGGCGTTCTCGGCGGGACCGTAACCCTTGCCCTTTTGCGTCACCACATGGACCAGGACCGGGCGGTCCTCGATCTTCCGGGCGTTGCGCAGCACGTTCACCAGCGCGTCCATGTCATGCCCGTCGATCGGGCCGACATAGTAGAAGCCCAGCTCCTCGAACAGCGTGCCGCCCGTGACCATGCCGCGGGCGTATTCCTCGGCCTTGCGGGCCGCTTCCTGCAGCCGCTTCGGCAACGCGCGCGCCACCGCCTTGCCCAGGTTGCGCAGCGACTGATAGCCGCCACCCGACACCAGCCGGGCGAAATAGGCGCTCATCCCGCCCACCGGCGGGGCGATCGACATGTCGTTGTCGTTGAGGATGACGGTGAGCTGTTTGGTGGTCTCGCAGGCGTTGTTCATGGCCTCGTAGGCCATGCCCGCGCTCATCGAGCCGTCGCCGATAACCGCGACCACCTTGTTGTCCTGGCCCTTGGCGTCGCGCGCCGCGGCGAAGCCCAGGGCCGCCGAGATCGAGGTCGCCGCGTGGGCTGCGCCGAACGGGTCGTAGTCGCTCTCGGAGCGCTTGGTGAAGCCCGACAGCCCGCCGCCTTGGCGAAGGGTGCGGATGCGGTCGCGTCGGCCAGTAAGGATCTTGTGCGGATAAGCCTGGTGGCCGACGTCCCAGATCAGGATGTCCTTGGGGGTCTCGTAAACATGATGCAGGGCCACCGTCAGCTCGACCACACCCAGGCCTGCGCCCAGGTGTCCGCCGGTCTGCGAAACCGCGTCGATCGTCTCGGCCCGAAGCTCGTCAGCCAGTTGTTTCAACTGCGGAATCGTCAGGTCGCGGGTATCGAGCGGCGAGCCGACCGTGTCGAGCAATGGGGTTTCAGGAGGCAACGCGGAAGTCCTTGGCTATTGCTGGCGCTCTAGCACGAAATCGACACTGGCCCGTAGCATTTCGGCCCGTGGCCCGAACGCGTCCAGGTGAGACTTCGTCTGGGACTTGAGCAGACCCAGGCGCTCGCGGGCGGCGTCCACGCCTAACAGGGTGACGAAAGTGGTCTTGCCCGCATCCGCGTCCTTGCCGGCGGCCTTGCCCATCGTCCGCGCGTCGCCCTCGGCGTCCAGCAGGTCGTCGACGATCTGATACGCCAGCCCGAGATCGTGGGCGAAGGCCATCAGCGCCGAGCGCTCCGCGTCCATCGCCCGCGCTAGCACCAGCGGCAGGTCGAAGGCGCAGGCGATCAGAGCCCCGGTCTTCAGCCGCTGCATGCGAGCCACGCCGCCCAGGTCTTCCCGCACGCCCAGCATGTCGATCATCTGGCCGCCGACCATCCCGCGCGCGCCCGCCGCCGTCGCCAGCCGTGCGACCAGTTCGGCGCGCACGTTCCCGTCGGGGTGGGTGTCGTGATGCGCCAGGATCTCGAACGCCGCCGCCTGGAGGGCGTCCCCCGCCAGGACGGCGGTCATTTCGTCATAGGCCACGTGAACGGTTGGCTGGCCCCGCCGCATCGCGTCGTCGTCCATGCACGGCAGGTCGTCGTGCACCAGGCTGTAGGCGTGGATGCATTCGAGGGCGCAGGCCGCGCGGAGGACGAAGGTATCGTCCACATCGAACATCCGGCCCGTCTCGAGGGCAAAGAAGGTGCGAAGCCGCTTTCCGGGCCCCAGGGCCGCATAGCGCATGGCTTCGGTGAGTCGGCTTTCCGGCCCATCGGCCCGGGGCAGCAGTTCGTCCAGGGCCACGGTGACGAGGTCAGCCGCCTCGGCCACACGCTGGGCCAGGTCCATCAGCTGAACTCGGCCGGTTCGGCGGTCGGCGCCCCGCCCGCGCCCATGACGATCTTCTCGACGCGAAGGCGGGCGGCTTCCAGGCGCGTCTCGCAATGGGCCTTCAGGGCCGCCCCTCGCTCGTACATGCGGATGGAGTCCTCGAGCGGCGCCTGGCCGGACTCCAGCCGTGCGACGATCTGCTCGAGCTCCGACAATGCGGTCTCGAAGGTCATGGCGGAAATGTCGGCGGGTTCGGACATGCTTCGATCTTTAGTGGGGGCCTAGGCGGGAATCCACCCTCGTCAGCGTCGCTCGAACCGCCGCATGGACCAGTACTTGTAGCCTTCGCTCTCGACGAGCTTCCAGCCGTGCTTGCGCTTCAGGGCCCGACCGATCAGGTGATTGAAGAAGCCGTGGGCCAGGACGACGACGTTCTCGCCCCCTTCGGCCAGCTGGATCAGCATGGCGGCGGCCGCATCGGCGCGCGCCTCCGCCTCAGCCCGGGTTTCCTGGCCGGCATGATGGTTGAAGTACCACCACCACACCCGCGCGATGAACCCCCATAGCTTGGGCGACAGTCGGATCCACGCCGGGAAATTCGGCGGCGGCAGGGGCGCCTCGATCAGGATCTCATGATGGGGGAACACACGGTCGCCCACCATGGTCCGCGCACTCTGGATGGCGCGCAGCCGGGTCGAGGACACCAGCGCACCCGATTCGGCGACGAACTTGCGGAGGCGCTCCGGCGGGCTCTGGTCCGGCAGGATGCCGCCGATCTCGTATTGGCCCCAGAAGGCGCCGTACTCACGGGCCGACAGCAGCACTTTCCGCGAAAGCGCCGGTTCGCCGTGGCGGGCGAGGATGATCGCGCCGTAGCGCGTCGGGACGGCCCCTGGGCTCAAGCTGTCAGCCATCGATCCTGGGAACGCACCCGTCGCACCGCCCTTACCCATCGCCCAGGGCGCGCACGTGCGCGAGCGCCGAGCGGCCCAGAGCTTCGAGGTCGTACCCGCCCTCAAGCGACGACACAACCCGACCCTTGGCGCGCCGGTTCGCCACATCGGCGATGGCGCGCGTCGCCCACGCGAAATCCGCCTCCTCCAGGCTCTGGCCGGCCCCGCCGATCGGATCGCGTCGATGGGCGTCGAATCCGGCCGAGATCAGCACGAGGTCGGGGGCGAAGGCGTCGACTTTGTCCATCAGCCCTTCGAACGCCCGCCGCCAGACTTCCACCGGGGCGCCTTCCGGCGAGACGGCGTTGGCGATGTTGTCCGGGGTCGGCTCGTCGGGATGGCCGGTGCCGGGCCACATGGGCCACTGCTGGATCGAGGCCAGGAAGGTGTCGGGCCGACCCGCCAGCGCGGCCTGGGTGCCGTTGCCGTGGTGGACGTCGAAGTCGACCACCGCCACCCGCGACAGTCCCGCCGCCTGGGCGGCCAGGGCCGCCACCGCGACGTTGGAGAAGATGCAGAACCCCATGGGCAGGTCTGGCTCGGCATGGTGCCCCGGCGGCCGCACGGCGCAGAAGGCGCGCTGCGCCCGTCCCTCCGCCACGTCGCGCACGGCTTGGACCACGGCGCCGGCGGCGCGACGTGCAGCGGTCAGGCTGCCGGGCGACATGTAGGTGTCCGCGTCCAGCACCTTGAGGCCGCTGGCCGGCGCCGCCCGCTCGATCATCGCCACATAGGCCGGGTCATGCGCCCGCAGCAGATCGGCCGTCGCCACGATCGGCGCCTCGCACGGGGCCAGATCCAGCGTCGAGTCCGCCAGCGCATCGACCACCGCCCGCAGCCGTTCCGGCCGCTCGGGATGGCCCTCGCCCGGGCGGTGGTCGAACATGTCCCGATGGGTGTACAGCGCGACGGTCATCCTTCGATCCTAGCCTCAACTTCCGGCGACGCCACATGCCACCTGTTTCATCTGACCCGACGATCCGCCGCGCCGGCCCCGCCGATATCGAAGTCCTGGCGGCTGTAGGCGTCCAGACCTTCGCCGAGACGTTTCAGCATCTCTACAACCCAGAGGATTTCTCGGCCTATGTCGCCGAGGCCTATGCGCCGGCACGGATCGCCGACGATCTCGCCAACCCCGCCAAGGCGATGTGGATCGTGGAGATCGAGGGGCGGACGGTGGGCTACGCCTTGGCCGGCCCGTGCGGCCTGCCCCATCCCGAGGTGACGCCCGCCTGCGGCGAACTCAAGCGGATCTACTTCACCCGAGACGCCCAGGGGACCGGTCTGGGCAAGACGCTGTTCTGGACCGTGATGGCCTGGCTGCAGTCGGACGGCCCGCGCGACGTCTGGATCGGCGTCTGGTCGGAAAACCACCGGGCCCTGCGCTTCTACGACCAGCAAGGGTTCGAGAAGGTTGGCGAATACGGGTTTCCGGTGGGCGAAACGGTCGATCTCGAATTCATCCTCCGCCGGACAGGCGAAAGTCTCCGCCAAGACGCGCCACAATTCACATAATCCCGACACAATTTTGCCTAAGTGTATTCAGCTCGTCAGCCTTTCATTGCTTAAGTTTAACCTGAATCCGTCTTGGCCTTCGCGTTTCGATTTGGGACCTTGGGAGCCGACGTTTGGGTCTCTGAAACAACGGCGGTGGGAATGCTTAGGATCGGCTATGTCCGATCGCGCCATGCGAGCGCGAACGATGACACCGCCGCCCTGCAGGCCGCGGGTTGCCAGGTCATCCGCACGGAGCCCCAGTCCGCGGGGGGCCAGACCCTCGGATCCATCCTCGAATTCATCGGCGACGGCGACCAGTTGGTCGTGACCCGGCTCGATCGGCTTGCCCTGGGCGGCGCCGGCCTGTTGGACGCCCTTGGCCGGCTGGACGCCCGCGGCGCCAGCCTGTCTGTGTTGGACCCGCCTCTCAGCAGCCACGGCGCCGAAGGCCAGACGCTCCGCGCTGTGCTGGAGGCGGTGGCGACACTGGAACCCGCCAGCCAGGGCCGCCGCCGGCGACAGACCACCGCCGCCCATGACATCTTCGCGCTGCAGCGGGCGGGCGTCGGTCCGGTGGAGATCGCACGGCGCCTCGGCGTCTCCCGCATGACCGTCTGGCGCAAGCTAAGGGCGGCGGAGGCGGCCGGGTCCTGACCTTCCGCCCTCGTTTTCCGGCTCGAGCCTACGCTCGCCGCGCCTGCAGGAAATCCACGAACGCCCGCAGCGGCGAGGGCATTGTCCGCCGGCTCGGATAGTAGAGGAACGGCCCCGGAAAACTCTCTGACCAGTCCGCCAGCACCTCCACTAGTCGCCCGGCCTCTACGTGCGGCTGCGCCGCCGCATCGAACGCCTGCACAAAGCAAAGGCCGTCCAGCGCCGCCCGCAGCTGCATCTGCAGGTTCGTGCAGACCAGCGGCCCGCTGGGCGAGAGCTGCAGCGCCTGGCCGTCCTTCTCGAACTCCCACGGCGGCTCGGC
This sequence comes from Caulobacteraceae bacterium, assembly GCA_027483845.1. Lineage (GTDB taxonomy): Bacteria > Pseudomonadota > Alphaproteobacteria > Caulobacterales > Caulobacteraceae > Phenylobacterium. The sequence goes on from JAIXTR010000212.1 coordinate 8,675, forward strand.
CCCGCTCGGGAACCGCACCCGCACGCACGGCCGCTCCAGCAGGTCGCGCGGATGCTCCGGCGCCCCTACCCGCGCCAGGAGGGCCGGCGACGCCACCACCATCGAGCGCTGTGGCGGCCCCAGCGACACCGCCACCATGTCCTGCGCCAGGCTCTCGCCCCAGCGCACGCCCGCGTCGAAGCCCCGCGCGACGATGTCGATGAACGCCGTCTCGCAGGTCACCTCCAACCGCACCTGCGGATAGGCCGTCAGGAATTCGGCGATCATCGGGGCCAGCACCAACTCCACCGCCGGCTCCGGCGCATTGATGCGCAGCGATCCCTGCGGCTGCAACTGGGCCGAGCGCGCCTCCGCCACCGCCCCCTCGATCTCCGCCAGCGCCGGCTGCAGCCGCGCCAGCAGCGCCGCGCCGGCGTCGGTCAGCGCCACGCTGCGGGTGGTCCGGTTCAGCAGCCGCACGCCCATCCGCGTTTCCAACTCCCGCAGGCTCTGGCTGAGGGTGGAGGCCGAAACCCCCCGCTCCACCGCCGCCCGGCGGAAGTTTCGGTGCCGGGCGATGGCGGCGAAGCTGTCCAGGCCCGCCAGGTCTGGTCGGCTCATTGTTCGATTTCCCGCACAGTTTGTGCAGAACAATGCCGATTATCCGCAGCAATGCCCAGGCCTAGATTGCTCGCATCAACCGGAGACGACCCGATGCAGACCCGCAGACTTGGAACAACTGGCCCCCACGTGTCCGCCCTCGGCTTGGGCGCCATGGGCATGTCGGGCATGTACGGCCCCTCGGACCGCGCCGAGAGCTTGGCCACGATCCACGCCGCCCTCGACGCCGGCGTCACCCTGATCGACACCGGCGACTTCTACGGCATGGGCCACAACGAGCTGCTGATCGCCGAGGCGCTCAAGGACCGCCCGCGCGACGACGTCGTGCTCAGCGTCAAATTCGGGGCCCAGCGTGGCCCCGACGGCAGCTGGCTGGGCTTCGACGGCCGCCCGGCCGCCGTGAAGACCGCCCTGGCCTATACTCTCAATCGCCTGGGCGTGGACCACATCGACATCTACCGCCCCGCCCGCCTCGATCCGGACGTGCCGATCGAGGACACCGTCGGCGCCATCGCCGAGATGGTCCAGGCCGGCTACGTCCGCCACATCGGCTTGTCCGAGGTGGGCTCGGAGACCATCCGCCGCGCCGCCGCCGTGCACCCCATCGCGGACCTGCAGATCGAGTACAGCCTGCTCTCCCGCGGGATCGAGGACGGCGTCCTGCAGACCACGCGCGAGCTCGGGATCGGCGTCACGGCCTATGGCGTGCTCAGCCGCGGCCTGATCGGCGGCAACACCCAGCGCTTCGACGCCCCTGGCGACTTCCGCGCCTACAGCCCCCGCTTCCAGGGCGATAACCTGCAGAAGAACCTGGCTCTCGCCGACGCCCTGGCCGATGTCGCCCGCGCCGCCGGCCTCACCTCCGCCCAGGCCGCCATTGCCTGGGTCGCGGCCCAAGGGGATGACATCGTCCCGCTGGTCGGCGCCCGTCGCCGCGAGCGCCTCGCCGAAGCCCTCGGGGCCTTGGACACACCCCTCTCCGCCGAGACCGTCGCGGGTCTGGAAGCCGCCGTCCCCAAGGACGCCGCCGCCGGCGCACGCTACGCCGAGGTCCAGATGGCGCACCTGGACAGCGAGAAGGGCTGAGCGTCGGCCGGGGAAATCTGCCATGGAGGTCGCCGATCCCCGCCGACGGCGGAACGCGAGAGGCGGCCTCCCATGAAACCCCCGATCAAACGCCTCTCCGATCTTAAGGGCGGCTCCGCCGCCAAGGGCGTCTACGCACCGCCAACCCCAAAGGTCTCCCGCCAGAAGAAGGCCAAGGTGCTGACGCCGGCGGAACGGGCGGCGTTCCTGGCCAGCCGGCCGGATCTCAAGCCGAAAAGCTGAACGCCGGGCGCCGCGGTCAGGCGGTCGCCGGGCGCCCCTCCGATACCGGCTCGACGGCGCGACGCGCCGAACGCGTGCGCGGCGGCACCACGAGCGGTTCAGTGTCCTGATCCGGATCCAGGCGGGCGCGGATCGTGCAAACGACCCCGTCCGGCGGATAGGCGATGCTGACCTCGCCGTTGAGGTCGGCGGCCAGGCCGCGCTCAATCAGGCGGGTGCCGAAGCCCGCCCGGGTCGGCGGCGTCACCCGCGGGCCACCGCACTCGCGCCAGGTGGCGATCAGCTCGTCGGGCTCATCACCGCCAGCCGCCAGGTCCCAGGAAAAGTCGACCCAACCCTCGGAAGTCGAGAGCGCCCCGTACTTCACGGCGTTCGTCGCGAGTTCGTGGAGCGCGAGGGCGACGGCGATGGCGGTCTTCGGCGGAACACGGACAGGCGGCCCCTTGAGCGAGATGCGGGCCTCGCCAAGCCCCATCCGGAAGGGTTGGGCGGCCTGCGCCGCGATCTGCGCGAGATCGGCCCCGGACCATTGCTCGTCGGTCAGAACGTCGTGGGCCTTCGACAGGGCGACGATCCGCGAGGTCAGCGTGTCGCGGGTCGCCAGGGGCGCGCCGCCGCTGCGCAGGGTCTGGGTCACGATCGACTGCACCGTGGCGAGGGTGTTCTTCACCCGGTGGTTCAGTTCGTTGATCAGCAGCCGAAGGTGGGTTTGATCCTTCTTCTGGCGCTCCACCGCGGCACGAAGCGTTTCCAGGCGCTCCCGCGCCTCGTATTGCCGCCGCCGGCCGCGAAGCGCGGTCTGGACCACGCTGACCAGGGTGGTTGGATGAAACGGCCTCTCCAGGAACACCACGTTGCCCAGCACCTGGCTGAAGCGTCCAGCCGCGGGATTGCGCTCCAGACCGCCGCCCCGCTGGGCAAGGATGACGATCGGAAAATCCGACCAGGCCGGCTGGGTCTCGATCCAGCGCGAGAGGTCGCCATAGTCCTGGTCGTGCAGGACCTCCTCGACGATCAGGGCCAGGCCGGCTTCACGGCGCAGCTCCCCGATCAGGTGCGACAGGTCGCAGCAGACCGTGGCCTCGATCCCGGCCTCGCCGAGAATCTTGGCGGCGATCTGCGCGTCGCGTCCCATCGGCGCCGGGACGAGGGTCCGCTCCGAGGAGGCGGAGGGCGCGAGCGTCACGCGCTGCGCTCGCCCAGCAAGCCCGCGCCGGGGCCCACGAAGTTCGGGACGCCGCGCAGGACCCCATGGAAGTCGGTGAGCGGAGGCCCGACCGACAGGCCGTCCTCCCCGATGTGGTACTCGCGAATCGTCTTCTCGTGGCGGCCCGCCCGCTTCTTGATCACCGAGACCGCGCGCCGAACCTCGCCCACCGCCTCGAAGTAGCGCAGCAGCAGCACGGTGTCGGCGAGGTAGGTGACGTCCACAGGCGCCTTCATGTCGCCCACCAGGCCATGCTGGGCGACCGTCAGGAAGGTGTTCACGCCCTTGCGGTTCAGGAACTGCAGAAGCTCGTGCATGTGCAGCAGCAGGAAGTGTTCTTCCGGCATCGCGGCCTGGTAGCCGTTCAGGCTGTCGATTACGACGGTGAGGATGCCCTCGGTCTCGACGCAGTTCCGGACGTTGGCCGTGAATTCGCCGGGGGACAGCTCGGCGGCGTCGGTCTGCTGGATCGTCAGGCGCCCGGCGTCCATCAGCGGCTGAAGGTCCAGACCCAGCGCCCTGCAGCGATCGACGAGCAGGCCGACCTCCTCGTCGAAAATGAAGAGCGCCGCCTTCTCGCCCCGCCGGATGGCCTCAAGGGCGAAGTTCAGCGACATCAAGGACTTCCCGGTGCCCGCGGGCCCGAGGATCAGGCAGCTCGAGCCCCGCTCCACCCCGCCGCCGAGGAGGTTGTCGAGCCCCTCGACGCCACTAGGCAACTGGATGCGCTCGAAGGTGGTCCGGTGCTCGCTGGAGACCAGGCGCGGATAAACCTCCAGCCCGCCGGTCTTGATCGTGAAGTCGTGGTATCCGCCGCGGAACTTGCGACCGCGATACTTGACCACCCGCACGCGCCGCCGCTCCGCGCCATATTCCGGCGCGAGCTGTTCCAGCAGGATCACCCCATGGGCGACGCTGTGCACCGTCTTGTCGAGGATGTCGGACGTCATGTCGTCGAGTAGCAGCACCGTGGCGCCGCTGCGGGCGAAGTAGTGCTTGAGGGCCAGGACCTGCCGGCGGTACCGGAGCGACCCCTGGGCCAGGAGACGGATTTCGGACAGGCTGTCGATGACGATCCGCGCCGGCTTCGCCCGCTCGACGGCTTCGAAGATGAGCCGGGTCGTCTCGCCAAGTTCGAGATCGGAGGAGTACAGCAGGCTTTGCTGTTGCTGGTCGTCCAGAAGATTTTCGGGCGGTACGAGCTCGAAGATTTCGATCCCAGCCAGGTCCCAGCCGTGCGTCAGCGCGGTGTCGCGCAGCTCAGCTTCGGTTTCGGACAAGGTGATATAGAGCGTGCGCTCGCCGAGGGCCGCGCCAGAGCGCAGAAAGCTCAGCGCCGCTGTGGTTTTACCAGCGCCCGGGCTACCTTCGAGCAGGAACACACGGTCACGGGCCAGGCCGCCGGCCAGGATGTCGTCGAGGCCCTGGATTCCCGTCGCCGCTTGAGACGCGTCACGCGCCAAACCTGGAGTCATAGAGGAGCCTTCTGCACGGGCCCCCACCCTTAAGCGATACGGACCCCCCGACCGGAAAATGCAGAGTCCTGGTTCAGGTTCCCGGCGGCGCTATGTCCCCGCGATACGCCGCCGCGGATCCTGCACCGCCAGCATCAGGATCGCGAGGGCCGAGGCGAGAAAGCCCAGGGACGCCACGAAGACGACGTCGTAGCCATAGATCTCGGCGACGATGCCCCCGATCAGCGGGCCGGCGGTCGCGGTGATGCTCTCCGCGGTCGCCGAGATCGCGATGCGCATCGGCAGGTCGTCGCGGTTGCCGACCTCCAGGATCATCGTCTGCGACGCCATCATGTAGCCGGACAACGACGCGCCCAGCAGCGCGAACGCCGCGAAGATCGGAACCGGCGTGTGCAGGTTGAGCAGCATCAGGGTGGCCCCGATCCAGCCCACGATCGACACCAGCAGGACGGCGCGGAAGCCGGTCTTGTCGCCCATGTAGCCCCACACCAGGTTCGAGACCGTATCGGCGCCCAGGAAGGCGAACGACAGCAGCCCCAGGGTCACCCCGTCCGCGCCCACCACCTTGCCGACGTAGAGAATGTAGAACGGGGTGGCGATGCGCGCCGAGGTCGCCAGCATCTGCACGACCAGAAAGAAACCGTAGGCCCGGTCCTGCGCGATAAGGGCGGGGAACTCGCGCAGCCGATCCCGGAACCGCGCCTGCTGGCGGGTCGTCGGCGGTTCCGGCTCCTTCAGGAGAAGTTGCAGCGCCCACAGGCCGGCGCTGGTCAGGATGAAGGCCAGGACGAAGGTTGTGGAGTAGCCGTTTCCGAAGGC
>JAIXTR010000119.1 GCA_027483845.1 Caulobacteraceae bacterium
AGGCCTTCGTGCGCGGCGATCCCAACTTCACCGTCAACATCGCCCTGATCCAGGACGGGCGTCCGGTGGCCGGCGGGGTCTGCGCGCCCCCGACCGGCGAGACCTGGTTCACCCAGGCCGGCGTGGCCATGAAGCGGACGGCGGGCGGTCCCGCCGCGCCGGTGCGCGTCCGCCCCTGGCCCAAGGGCGCGGCCGTCGCCCTGGTCAGCCACACCATGAAGCCCGAGACCACCCAGAAGCTGGCCGAGGAATACGGCTTCGACGTCCCCGAGCCCATGGACTCGTCCATCAAGTTCTGCCGGATCGCCGAGGGCTCGGCCGACATCTATCCCCGCCATGGGCCGACCATGGAATGGGACATCGCCGCCGGACACGCCGTGCTGGAGGCCGCCGGCGGCACGGTCCTCACGCTGGAGGGCCAGGCTTTTGCCTATGGCAAGGCCAGCGAGGGTTTCCGCAACGGCTGGTTCGTCGCCCGCGGGGGCTAGCTACCGGGTTCGTCGGTCGGGGGGTGGCTGGCCAGCCAGGTCTCCAGCGCCTCAGCCGCCTCGGCGGGGCAGCCGGCCTGATAGACCTGCGCCATCGCGTCCAGGGTGACGATGTTCGCCGCCGCCGGGCACACGCCGCCCCGGTTGCGCGATGGCCGGGCGGCGCCCGGCTGGCCCTGGTCCGTCGAGACCATGGATTTCAGCAGCGCCAGCCGCTCAGCGTCCACCTGGCTGGCCGCGCGACGGGGCAGCAGCACCCCGCCCGCCAGGCCCTTCAACCGGATCAGATCCCCCGACGCATGCATCAAGGTCAGGGTGCGGCCGGGGGCGAGCGCGACCTTGGCCCCGCTCTCATAGGCCTGGCCGCGCGCGATCGCCGGATCGGTCGAGGCGACGACGATGTAGTCCCCCGCCGCCGCCGCCCCGGCCAGCGCCGACAACGCCAGGGCCAGCAGGCCTGCGCGAAGATTCACGGTCATCGGATCGGCCTACGCGTCATGGTGGAAATCCGTCTGGAGCGAGATTTACGCGAACAGAGGCGTCCGAACGCCGATTTGCGAGGGGCGCCGCCGCCCGAGAGCCCCGCCGAGAGCGACGCGATGCAACCGACCGGCGAATTGCCAAACTCAACTGATAATTGAGTCAGGGTTAACCCGCAGTTAAGAGCTTGTGGTGTATTGTCGCACCTTAGAATGTCGAGGCAAAACGCTATGGTCAGCGTCCAGCTACGAAATTCCGGCGCGGGTCTATGGACCCCTTTCAGCCTGCCCACCTCGGTGCAGGTTGCGCAAACCATTGCGAGCGCCGTGAAGACCCTCAACATCGCCGACCAGGTCCGCATCCAACCCGCCGCTCCGCTGCCTTCGCGGCCGAAGCTAGACATCCAGGTCTAGGCGCGGGCCACGGTCCCGTCCCACCACTTCGCCGGTGGGGTAGATGGCCGCCACAGTCTCTGCGGTTGATCCCTGAGCTCGGCCCGCTGCCTGCATTGCGAGAGCTCCGGCCTCCCCAGAATGCGCTTTACCGCCCCCGCTTGCGGGGGAGGGGGACCGACCGCCGAGCCGCAGGCGAAGAGCGGTTGGTGGCGGGGGCGAGCAACAAGCTCGGCGGATAGACCTGGCGGCGGCTGGCGCAGTGCGCGCGGCTCGCCCCCTCCACCACGCGCTCTACGGCCGGCTGCGCCGACCTCGGCCCGCGGTCCCCCTCCCCCGCTTCGCAGGGGCGGTAAAGGTCTGCTTGAGGCGTGGTGGTCAATGACCGCGTCCCACCCGTTGCGGACGTTCGCTGCGACCGCTCGCCGGAACGATGAGGCTTCCTCGGAAGAGGTTGGCGGCGGGGCGCACGGTCCAGCGCCAGACGCGGCGCGTCCCTACGCCTCGAAGTCCAGGCCCACGTTGCCGTAGAACTCGCGCTTGTCGGCCCATTTCTCGTCGACGGTGACGTGCAGGAAGAGGTGGACGGGGCGGTCGAGGAGTTCGATGAGTTCTTCGCGGGCCTTCTGGCCGATCCACTTCAGGGTCTGGCCGCCCTTGCCGAGGATGATCGGGCGCTGGCTCTCGCGCTCGACGTAGATGGTCTGCTCGATGCGGACGCCGCCGTCCTTGTGCTCCTGGAAGGCGGTGGTCTCGACGGCGGCCGAATAGGGCAGCTCCTCGTGGACGCGCAGGTAGAGCTTTTCGCGGGTGATCTCGGCGGCCAGCAGGCGGGCCGGCAGGTCGGCGGTCTGGTCCGCGGGGTAAAGCCAGGGGCCCTCGGGCATGAGGGCGGCGAGGCGCGCCTTGAGGTCGCCCACGCCCTGGCCATCGGCGGCGGAGATCATGAAGACCTCGGAATAGACGCCGGTCTCGAACAGGCGCTGGGACAGGCCCAGGAGGGTGTCGCGGCGCATGCCGTCGATCTTGTTGAGCGCCAGGATCGCCTGCTTGCCGGAGGCCTTGAGGCCCTCGACGATCGACTGGACGTCGATGGCGGCCTTGCGGTCGGCGGGCGTGCCCTCCTTGGTGGGGGCGGCCAGCTCGGCGACACTGTCGACCAGGTGGACGATGACCTCGGCCTCGTCGGCCCCGCCCCAGGCGGCGCGGACCATGGCCCGGTCCAGGCGGCGGCGCGGCTGGAAGATCCCGGGGGTGTCGACCAGGACGATCTGGGCGGGGCCCTCGAGGGCGACGCCGCGGACCGGGAAGCGAGTGGTCTGCACCTTCTGGGTGACAATCGAGACCTTGGCGCCGACGAGGCGGTTGGTCAGGGTCGACTTGCCGGCGTTGGGCGCGCCGATGATGGCGGCGAAGCCGGCGTAGGTCTTGGCGTCCGCGGGGGGCGTATCGGCAGCGGGCGTTTCGGGCGGGGTCATTTGGGGTCGGCCTCGGATTCCACGCCTTCGCGCTTCAGCAACATGACTTGGGCGGCGGCCTTTTCGGCGGCCTGGCGGGAGCCGGCTTCGCCGCGCTCGGGTTCGAAGCCCTGGACACGGACCTCGACGGTGAAGGTGGGGGCGTGGGCGGGACCCTGGCGCTCGACGACGGAATAGGCCGGCAGCGGCAGGGCGAGCCCTTGCGCCCACTCCTGCAGCTGGGTCTTGGGGTCCTTGGATCGGGGCGCGTCGAGGTTGGCGAATTCCTCGGCCCAGAACCTCTCGAAAAAGGCCTTGGCCGTCTCCAGCCCACCGTCGATGTAGAGAGCCGCAATCAAGGCCTCGCAGGCGTCGCCCAGCACGGCGTCGGACTTGCGCGCGCCCACCTTGCTGGCGCTGGCCGACAGGCGGATGGCGGCGGGCAGCCCCGCGCGCTCGGCGGCGCGAGCGCAGGCGTGATAGTTCACCAGGCTGGCGAGACGGCGCGACATCTCCCCCTCCCGGCTGTCGGGATCGAGCGCCATGAGCCGTTCGGCGGCGCAGAGGTTCAGCACCCGGTCCCCTAAGAACTCCAGCCGCTCGTTGTGGCGCACCTCGCGCGCGCCGTCGCCGACGCTGGCGTGGGTCAGCGCGCGCTCCAGCAGATCCCGGTCGGCGAAGGTGTGACCGATGCGGGCCTCAAGGTCCTCGACGGCCGCAACCCTGGTGTTCATCGGGCGATCACTTGAGAACTTTGAAGAACCGGCTGGGCTGGGCGTCCAGGATCCAGGTCCAGGGCTTGAAGATCGAGGCCTCGGGCTTCCAGGACAGCAGGATGATCTGGGCCTTGCCCACGAGGTTCTCGGCGGGGACGAAGCCGACGCCGCCGATGGCGGGGTTCACCCGGCTGTCGGAGGAGTTGTCGCGGTTGTCGCCCATCATGAAGTAGTGCCCCTCGGGCACGACGAAGACGTCGGTGTTGTCGAGCTCGCCGTCCGTGCCGAAATCCTGGGTGTCGTAGGTGCGGCCGCTGGCCAGGCGCTCCTGATAGCGGGCGACCTCGCGGACGTAGCCGCCGCCCACGTCCTCGCGGACGGGCGACAGGGCCTGGCGCGGGACCAGCTTGTCGTTCACGTAAAGCAGGCCGTTCTTCATCTGGATGCGGTCGCCGGCCACGCCGATGACGCGCTTGACGTAGTCGGTGCGGTTGTCGCTGGGCAGCTTGAAGACGACGATGTCGCCGCGCTGGGCCGGCTGCTCGAAGATGCGGCCCTTGAACACCGGCGGGCTGAACGGGATCGAGTGCTTGGAATAGCCGTAGCTGAACTTCGACACGATGATGTAGTCGCCCTGGTACAGGTTGGGCTCCATCGACGCCGACGGGATGGTGAAGGGCTGGAAGAACACCACGCGCAGGACCAGCGCGATCAGCAGCGCCCAGAAGATGGTCTTGAAGATCTCGACCAGCTCGTTCACCGCGCCGGATTTTTCAGGCGCCTGAGCGCTCTGCACATTCTGACTCATCGATCGTCCCTAGGCGCCTCGGGTGACCCAAAGCGGGTGCTGCGTATCTGCTCCGTACCTCAGGAGCAAGTTTCGCGCCCGTGAACAATGTGAGAGGCGGCGATCGGCCGCTCGCGGCGCGCACGTCAGCCCGCGCCGTGCGCGCCGCAGGCGGTCTTGTTTGACCACGAACCACACGAACCTCACGAACAGGCTTTAGCGAGGCCGATCGTCTTCGCGAGCCTACGCAGGTTCGTGTGGTTCGTGTGGTTCGTGGTCGATCTTATCGACGCTGATGCGCCCATGGCGGTCGAGGGATCGCGCCCGCCTCCAAGGATCGATAGCCACTTGGCGCCGATTGGACCGGTGACAGCGGGGACGCAGGGCCTATCAAGGGCGTCATGACTCGCGCGCCCCTGCCCCCGCTGCATCTTCTGCTCGCCCTGGTGGTCGTGGCCGTGTGGGGCACCAACTTCGTGGTGATCAAGTGGGGGCTGGCCGACTTCCCGCCGCTGACGTTCGCGGCGCTGCGGTTCACCTTCGCGGTGCTGCCGGCGATCTTCTTCCTGAAGCGGCCGGCCGTGCCCTGGTGGAACCTGGCGCTCTATGGCGTGCTGATCGGCGTCGGCCAGTTCGGCATGCTGTACATCGCCATGACCCGCATGATCTCGCCGGGCCTAGCCAGCCTGGTGGTGCAGGTGCAGGTGTTCTTCACCATCGGCCTGGCGATGGTGATCGCCGGTGAGCGGGTGAAGGGCTTCCAGATCGCCGCCCTGCTGCTGGCCGCGTCGGGCCTGGGCTGGCTGATGATCCACACCAATGGCGAGGTGACGCCGCTGGGCCTGGGCCTGGTGCTGGTCGCCGCCATGAGCTGGGCCGGCGGCAATACCACGTCGCGGGCGGCCGGACCGGTCAACATGCTGAGCTATGTGGTCTGGGCCAGCGTCTTCTCGGCGCCGCCGCTGTTCGCCCTGGCGCTGATGTTCGAGGGCTGGCCGGCGATGTCGGCCTCGATCGTCCACGCCGACCCCAGCGCCTGGGCGGCCGTGCTGTGGCAGTCGGTGGGCAATACGATCTTCGGCTACAGCATCTGGGGCTGGCTGCTGGCGCGTCATCCGGCGGCGACCATCGCGCCGCTGTCGCTGCTGGTGCCGGTGTTCGGCATGGGGGCCTCGGCGATCCTGCTGCACGAGCCGCTGAGTTCGTGGAAGCTGACGGCGGCGGTGCTGGTGCTGGGCGGCCTGGCGATCAACACCCTGTGGCCGCGATTGATGCAGCGTCGGGCGGCGGCGGTTTGACCGAGGTCTAAGACAGGGCCGACATTGCCGGACAGGCTGCGAGGCCGCCGGAGGACCCCACGATCGACACCGACCTGCTGATCAGCCTGGGCGTCGCGCTGGGCGTGGGCCTGCTGGTGGGCGCCGAGCGGGAGCGCCGCAAGCGCGCCAAGCCCGACCCGACCGCCGCGGGCATCCGCACCTTCACCGTCGCGGCCCTGGCCGGCGCGCTCAGCCTCGCGCTGGGCGGCGCGGCGATGCTGGCGGCGGTCACGGTGGTCGTCGGCGCGTTCGTGGGCCTCAGCTACTGGCGGACGCGGAAGGATCCGGACCCGGGCCTGACCACAGAGATCGCCCTGGTGGTCACCACCCTCATCGGCGCCCTGGCGGTGCGAGACCCGCAGATGGCGGCGGCGGTGGGGGTCGCCCTGGCGCTGCTGCTGGCCGGACGCAGCCGGCTGCATCACTTCGTCAGCGACGTGCTGACGGCCGACGAGCTGGAGGCGGCCCTGGTGCTGGGCGCGGCGACCCTGGTGGTGCTGCCGCTGCTGCCGGCAGGCGCGGTCGGGCCGTTCCAGGCGATCAACCTGCGGACCACCTGGACCGTGGTGATCCTGGTGCTGGCCATCGGCGCGGCGGGGCATGTGGCGGTGCGGGCATTGGGCGCGCGCTACGGCCTGCCGGTGGCGGGGCTGGCGTCGGGGTTCGTGTCCAGCACGGCGACGATCGGGGCCATGGGCGCGCGGGCGGCGGGCGCGCCGGAGCTGATGCCGGCGGCCAGCGCCGGGGCCGTGCTGTCCACCGTCGCCACCATCATCCAGATGGCGCTGGTGATCGCCGCGACCAGCCTGCCGACCCTCGCCCAGATGGTGGTTCCGCTCATCTGCGCGGGCGCGACCGCCGTCGCCTATGGCGCCGTGTTCACCCTTGCGGGCCTGCGTCATGCGGCGCCGGAGCAGGCGGACCCGGGCAAGGCCATCGCCCTCTCCTCAGCCCTGACGTTCGGGGCGATCCTGGCGGCGGTGATGCTGGCCTCGGCGGCGCTGCGCCATTGGTTCGGCGACGCCGGCTCCATCGTCGCGGCGGCTCTGGCCGGACTGGCGGACGCCCACGCCGCGGCGATCTCGGTCGGGTCGCTGGTCGCCGGGGGCGCGATGCCGCCTGGGGCCGCCGTCCTGCCGATCCTGGCGGGGCTGTCGGCCAACACGGCGAGCAAGATCGTACTGGCCGCGACGACCGGCGGACGAGGGTTCGCGCTCCGGGTCATCCCCGGCCTGGTGCTGGTGGTGGCCGCCGCGTGGCTGGGCGCGATCCCGGCGCTGCTGGCGCGCTAGGCGGGTCAGTCGGCCGGCAGGGCCTCGATGATCACGAAGGCCTGGGCGTAGGGGTGGTCGTCGGTGAGGGTCAGGTGGATGACAGCCTTCATGCCGGGGGGCGTCATCTCTTTAAGGCGGTCGGCCGCGCCGCCGGTGAGCGCCAGGGTGGGCTGGCCCGAGCGCATGTTGATCACGCCCATGTCGCGCCAGAAGACGCCGCGGCGCATGCCGGTGCCCAGCGCCTTGGCGCAGGCCTCCTTGGCGGCGAAGCGCTTGGCGTAGCTGGCGGCGGCGTCGGGCTTGCGGTCGGAGCGGGTGCGTTCCAGCTCGGTGAACACCCGCTGTTTGAAGCGGTCGCCGAAGCGGTCGAGGCTCTCTTGGATGCGGCGAATGTCGGAGAGGTCGGAGCCCAGGCCCAGGATCATGCGGCGGCCTGGGCGCGGGCCTCATCCATCAAGGCCCGCATGCGCTGGATGGCGGGGCCCAGGCCGATGAAGATGGCCTCACCGATCAGGAAGTGGCCGATATTGAGCTCCATCAGCTCCGGGATGGCGGCGATGGGCTTCACCGTCTCGTAATCGATGCCGTGGCCGGCGTGGACCTCGAGGCCCAGGCGGTGGGCCTCGGCGGTGGCGGCCCGGAGGCTGGCCAGCAGGGCGTCGGCGTTGGGCTTCCGCTCGCGGACCGCTTCACAGTAGGCGCCGGTGTGCAGCTCGATCACCTGGGCGCCGACCGACTTGGCGGCGGCCACCTGCGCCGGGTCGGCGTCGATGAAGGCCGAGACGCGGATGCCGGCGTCGACCATGCGGCGGACCACCGGGGCGATGGCGTTGTGGCCCTTGACCACGTCCAGGCCGCCCTCGGTGGTGACCTCTTCCCGGCGCTCGGGCACCAGGCAGGCGGCGTGCGGCAGGTGCGCGAGGGCGATGGCCTCCATCTCCGGTGTGACGGCGCATTCGAAGTTGAGCGGGCGGCCCCGGCG
>JAIXTR010000400.1 GCA_027483845.1 Caulobacteraceae bacterium
AACTATCCGCTGATCGGCGCCTTTGCCTGGTATGGCGTCACGGCGCTGCTGTGGTTCTACGTCCTGACCCGCGTGCCGCTGTCGTCGGCCTACGCGTTCTCGTTGATCGGGTCCTGCCTCGTGCCCCTGGCCGGCTGGCTGGTGTTCAAGGAACAGGCGTCGTGGACGATGGTCGCCGGGTACGGGCTGATGATCGCGGGCCTCTTCCTCGTCGTGCGGCCGACATGAGCGCGGCGCCGCGTGCCTCCGGCCTCGCCGCCCGCGGCGCGCTCTGGTTGATCCTCCTGGGCGCCCTCGCGTTCATGCTGCGGCTGAACTTGCCGGGGCATCTCACGGTCGACTCGGTCCTGGCCTTGCACGAAGGGCGGTTCGGCGTTCGCACAACCTGGAACCCCACCTTCTTCGGCTGGCTTTTGGGCCTGTTGGACCGCATTCACACGGGCACGGCGTTGGCTGTCGGCCTGGTCGGGGTGCTTCTGTTCGGCAGCTGGGCCTTGCTGCCGGCGCTGCGGCCGCGGACCAGCTGGCTGGCGCCGTTGGTGGCCTTGGGCCTCGTGGCCTTGCCCCAAGCGATGATTTATCCCGCCATCGTCTGGAAGGATGTGCAGTTCGCGGTGGCGGCCGTCGCCGGCTTCACGCTGCTGGCGTTTGGGGTTCGTGACCCGCACCGCGGCGCGCCTTGGATCAGCCTCGTCCTGGCCGCGCTGCTGTTCGCGGCGGCCGGGTTGCTGCGTCAGAACGGCCTGATCCTCGCGCTGCCGGCGGCCCTGGCCATCGCCTGGGCGCGGTCGGGCGGCGGCTGGCTGCGCAGTTCGGGGTTGGCCGCGGCGTGGCTGGTCGCCGTCGCCGGGCTGACCCTCCTGCTCAGCGCCGTGGCGCAACCTCAAGGCGCCGGCGCGCCCGACGACGCGGGTGGCAAAGGCCTGCGGATCCTCGGCACCTACGATATCGTCGCAGCCTCGGCGCTGCAGCCCGGACGACCGACGCCGCACATCGACCGGGAATCCCCGACCGCCGGCGCCTACCTCCGCCAGCAGGCGCAGGCGCTCTATTCCCCTGAGCGGGTCGATACGATCAGCCAGGATCCGGCGATGTCCGCCTATCTGAAGACCGTGTCCCGCGAGACGATTCGCGCTGAATGGCTGGACCTGATTCGCCACCAGCCGGGCCTCTATCTGCGTATCCGCGCGCTGGCCTTCGCCCAAGTCGTGGGGACGCCCGTGATCGATCGCTGTCTGCCGCTCACCATCGGCGTCGATGGCCCCGCGGAGACGCTCAAGGCGCTCGACATGCCCGCGCGCCGAACCCTCAACGACCGGAAGATCTACAACTACGCGACTTGGTTCATGGACACCCCGGCCCTGTCCCACCTGGCGTTCGCCGCCCTGGCCCTGGTGGTCGGCGTCGCGCTGCTGGTGCGACGCGATCCGGCGGACCTGGTCATCGCCGGCTTGATGGCCGGCGCCCTGGGGTTCGCGGCCAGCTTCTTCGTGATCTCGATCGCCTGCGACTACCGCTATCTCTATCTGCTCGATCTGGCCGCTATCACCGGGGTGCTCTATCTGGCGCTGGATCCTCGCCTGAAGCGCGCCTAGGGCTCTTCGGCGAGCGCGGCGTCCAGCTCGGCATCGATGCCGTCCAGCAGGCTTTGCGCCGCTCGCCAGCCGTCTTCCAGCCGCGCGATGCTGGCCTTGGCCTCGAGTTCGAACGCCTGAGCCACCTCCAGACGCGCGCGAGCGTCCATCAGCTCGGCGCGGACGGCGGCGAGGTCGCGGGTCGTCGATGAGATCAGCGCGCCCATGTCCCGCGCGCGTTCGGCGAGGCGTGCGGCGGCCCGGTCCAGCAGCGCCATCTCAGCCGGCGCGCCAGCCGCCTTGGCCTCGAACCAGGCAAAGACATCGGCGGCGATCTCGCCTGCCCAGCCCAGCTTCGCCAGCCCGTCGCTGACGGCGTTGTGGCGCAGGTCAGCCGTCAGGAAGCCGTCGATCTCCCGCGCCGCCTTGGCGTCGATTTTGGGCAGGGAGGCGCCGTGGGCGGCCTCGATTCGCGCAACTTCGCCTCGCCAATCGGCCAGCAGGGCGTCGTAGCCGACGAAGGCGCGAGGCAGGTCGCGAGTGTAGGCCTCGGCCGCCAGCATGTAGGCGCTCCAGACCAGAACCGACTTCTCGTCCGCGAAGCCATCCCGCCGCCGAAGCGACCCCGCCACCGCCAGCGGGTGCCGAACCGGGATCACGCAGCGGGCTTCGACGCCCTTTCCCGCCAGGACCTCTCGCCACATCGGCATCAGCACCGTCGCGCGCGGGTCCTTCATCAGCGGCCAGGTCGCGCGCGGAAACTCTTCGTCGAACAGGGCGACGGCCGCGTCGAGCCAGGCGCGGTCCTGATCCGCGTCGAGGGGGCGATAGGGGTAGGCGAAGGGATCGTCCCAGGCCGAGCCCGCCGCCCGCAGCCGCTCGTCGTTGAAGATGGCGATCTTCCAGGGCTCGAAGTAGCCCTTCGCGTTGTACTCGTCGCCCGGCATCACGTTCGTGGGCAACTGGGCGCCGGCCAGCGCCAGCAGCTGGGTCACCGCCGAGGTGCCTGAGCGGTGCATCCCCAGGACCAGATAGGCCACGCGGGGCGTCGCGATCTTCGCGGTCTTGGCGGCGGGTCGGCTCATTCTGTCGCCGGTGGTACGGGCCGGGGCGCGTCGCGGCAAGACGTTGATCGCGCGGGGCGGGCCAGGTCGGGACCGCGGACGGTTGAACCCTTAGGGCATCTGTTGCACACCCACCCATCAGCCCCCGCGTTCAGGAACCCGACCTCCATGGCCGTGACGGCCCCAGTTGACGATCGCCCGCGGGCCGCGGACGTGCACAGGGTGATCGCGCCGGCGTTCGATCCCGAGTTCTATCGCGCGATCTACACCGACCTGCCCCCGGACATGGGCCCTCTGTGGCATTACCGGATGGCCGGTTGGCAGGAGGGACGCGACCCGGCGCCCTGGTTCTCCGTCGAGGGGTACCTGACGGCGCATCCGGACATCGCCGCGGCTGGGGTCGAGCCGTTCTGGCATTTCCTGCGGCACGGCCGCCATGAAGGCCGGGATATCGTTCCGTCCCGCCACGCCGCCGCCTATTTCGCCCAGGTCGGCTGGACGCCCGAGCCCTGGAGCCTTGAGGGCTTCGCCGCCGCGAGGGGCGCTGCCGACGGACAACGTCGCCGTCGCGTGTCGGCGCCGCCGCTGACGGCGCTGGAGCGCGCCGCCGTGGAGGCCGAGTTCGATTCGGCCTTCTATCTCGCGCTTAATCCTGATGTTGCGGCGTCGGGGATGGACCCGGTGGACCATTTCGTCCGGACGGGCTGGCTTGAAGATCGCGATCCCAACGCCCGCTTTTCCGTCCTCGACTACCTGGACAACAACCCGGACGTCGCCGCGGCCAATATCAACCCCTTCGCCCACTATCTGACGGCGGGCCGCGCCGAGGGCCGCAGTCCGCGGCACAACTTGGGCTTCCGGTACGACGTGATCGCGCGGCTGAAGCCGGTCGAGGCCCGCATCGCCGACGCTGTGACGGCCTCTGCCCGGCTGCGCGTTGATCCGCCCGGCCGCCTGCTGATCGCCCTGGGCGCGCTGGGCGACCTGCACATGACGTTGAGTCACGACAACTACGTCGAGCACTCGGGCGGCCTGCAGGCCTGCGTTCGGCGGGAAGCCGAGCAGTTCGCGCGCCGCGGGGTCGCGCACCTGCACATCTACCCAGCCAAGCCCTGGCCGGTGGTGCGGGCGTCTGGGGAAGCCGGCCCGTTGGGCGTCCTCCTCAATGGTCGCCGCCTGGGCGTTTTTGCGCCCGACGCGGTGGCCAATGCTCTGCGCGCCGCGACGAGCGGGGCTGGCCGTCGCAGCTTCGCCGTTCATAGCCTGCTGGGGCATGAGCCGGACGCCACCGCCGACATTCTAAACGCCGCCGGCCTGAGCGAGGGCTTCTTCTGGCTGCATGATTTCGCCAGCCTTTGCGCGGGCTTCCATCTGCTGCGGAACGATGTCGAGGATTGCGCCGCGCCGCCAGCCGACAGCGCCGCCTGCGCCGTCTGCGCCTATGGCGCCACAAGGGCGCGCCACGTGGAGGCCCATCGCCGACTGTTCGAGCGCCTGGCTATCACCGTGGTTGCGCCGTCACAGACGACGCTGGAATTCTGGCGCGCCCATGGTGATCTTCCTGCCCGCGCCGCCGTGGTGCTGCCGCATGCCCGGCTGGAAGCTGGCCGCCCGGCCCGGCGATCCCGGACGCCGCGGCCGTTCCGGCTGGCCTATCTGGGCATGCCAACGCCGCTGAAGGGATGGCCCGTGTTCCGCGATCTGGCTCAGCGTTTCGAGCACGACCCGCGCTACGAGTTTCTGCATCTGGGCGGCGCGCCCGATCCCTCGGCGCCCGCGGCCTTCCACAAGGTGGTTGTCACCGCCGACCGGCCACGCGCCATGCAGGAGACGCTAGACGAGCTGGAGGCCGACGCCGCCCTCATCTGGCCCCTGTGTCGCGAGACCTTTTCGTTCACGGCCTATGAGGCTGCGGCCGCTGGTGCGGCGGTGCTGACCGGACCCGACAGCGGCAATGTCGCGGCGTTCGCGGCCGACCCGGCGGTCGGCCGGGTGTTGGCCGACGAGCAGGCCTTGAACGCCGCGTTCGACACGGGCGAGGTTCTGGCTCTCGGCCGCGCGCGGCGGAAGGCGGCGTCCTACACTCTGGCCTATAGCGGCATGACAGCGGACCTCGTGTCATGAAGCGTCTCATCGCGGCCGTGGCGCCGCGCGGCCTTCGCGGCCGCTTCCGCCGGATGCACCCTGATCACGCGGTCGCTGCGCGCGCGTTCGACCGCGCCTTCTATCTGAAGACCTACCCAGATGTCGGCGAGGCGGGATCCGACCCGCTTGAGCACTTCATGACCTACGGTTGGCGCGAGGGCCGGGATCCTTCGCCCGAGTTCTCCGTCCGCGCCTACCTTGAGGCATTCCCGGCGGTCGCTGACGCGGACGTCAACCCGTTCGTCCATTGGATCACCCATGGACGGCCGCGCGCCGTGGTCGCCGAGGCGCCCGAGGGCTTTCGGCACGACGTGCTTGCCCGGCTCACCTCCGTCGAGGAGCGGATGCCCGCGCCCTTCGATGGGGTGACCGATCCCGAGGTCGAACTGTCGGCTGCGCTGATGATTTCGCGCGGCCGGCTCGCCGGCTTGCACATCACCGTCAGCCACGACGACTACAGCGCGAACCTGGGCGGCCTGCAGGCGGCGATCCAGCGCGAGGCGGCGCGTCTGGCCGAACGGCGTCGCGATCACCTGCATCTCTACCCCGCCGGCCCATGGCCCGTCGTCCGGACGGCCACGGAGCGCGAGGGCCTGGGTGTCGTCTGGAACGGCGAGGCGCTGGGGATCTTCGAGCCGGCGGCCATCGTCCGCGCCCTGGCCGCCGCGGCTGGCACGGACGCCTCGGGCCGCAGCTTCGCCATCCACAGCCTGCTGGGCCACGCGCCGGACGAAGTCGTCGACATCCTCGCCGCCGCCGGACTGAACCGGGGCGTATTCTGGCTGCACGACTTCGCAAGCCTCTGCGCGGGCTTCCATCTGTTGCGCAACGACGTCGAGGACTGCGGCGCGCCGCCGCCCGGCAGCCCCGCCTGCGGCATCTGCGTATATGGGCCGTGGCGCGACCGGCACCTCGACGCCCATGCCCGCCTGTTCGAGCGCCTGCAACTGACGGTGGCCGCGCCGTCTCAGGCGACCCTGGATCTATGGCGCGCGTCAACCCGCCTGCCGGCCGCCGGCGCCGTGGTGTTGCCACACGTCACGCTGGCGGCGCCGCGGCCGGCGCCCGCCGTACCTGCTGGCCGTCCATTCTCGATCGCCTATGCCGGCCTGCCGGTGACGCACAAGGGATGGCCGATCTTCAAGCGCCTCGCGCACCGGTTCGCCGCCGATCCGCGCTATGCGTTCCATCACTTTGGCGCCCGAGGGGACCCCAACCTTCCGGCGACATTCCAGTCCGTCACCGCCGGCCCCAGCCGGCCGCAGGCGATGCGCGAGGCCTTGCAAGACGCCGAGATCGACGCCGTGCTGGTGTGGCCCCTGTGCCGGGAAACCTTCTCGTTCGTCGCCTACGAGGCCGTCGCCGCCGGTTGCGCGGTTGTCACTGGCCCGGACAGCGGCAATGTCGCGGCCTTCGTCCGCGACACTGGGCACGGCCGCGTGCTGGATGAGGCGGCCCTGATGGCGGCCTTCGAAAGCGGCGAGATCGCGGACTTGAGCCGCGCCCGTCGCGCCCCGCAGCTCTTCGATCTGCGATACAGCGCGCTGACCCTGGACCTCGCTGCGGCGACAAACACATGAAAATTCTCTGCTATTCCAGCTTCACCTTCTCGTACCTCAACCGGGCGCGGGTGCTGTTCCAGACCCTGCGGGAGCATCACCCGGACTGGGAGCTGGCGGCGCTGATCACGGATCGGCCGCCCGAGGGATTCAATTTCGATCCGGCGGCTGAACCCTTCGACCGCCTGGTCTGGGCCAGCGACCTGAATATCCCCAACTTCCAGAGCTGGCTGTTCAAGCACGACGTGGTCGAGGTGTGTACGGCGGTGAAGGGCCCCTTCATCCACCAGGCCTGCGACTGGGGTTTCGACGCGGTGATCTACATGGACCCCGACACGGCGGCGCTGGCCTCGCTCTCGCCGCTGGAAGGCTGGCTGGAAGACCACGACATCCTGCTCACGCCCCACCTGGTCGACGCCAACGACGACGATGCGGCGATCCGCGACAACGACCTCTCCGCCTCAAGGACCGGGATCTTCAATCTCGGTTTCGTCGCCATCCGGACGACCGGGGAGGGGGCCCGCTTCGCCAAGTGGTGGAACGACCGTCTGTTGTCCTACTGCTACGACGACATGCCCAACGGCATGTTCGTGGACCAGCGCTGGTGTGACCATGTCCCGGCCCTGTTCGACCGGCTGAAGATCATCCGGGATCCCGGCTACAATGTCGCCAGCTGGAACCTGTCCACCCGCAAGGTCACGGTGGAGAAGAACGGGACGATCTCGGTGAATGGCGCGCCGCTGCGCTTCTGGCACTTCACCAAGCTGGGTGCGGTGGGCGACGCCATGACCAAGCGCTACGCCGGCACGAACTTCCCGGTCTATGAGATCTGGGCCTGGTACAAGCGCCAGATCCAGGCGGCGACCGACCCGACGATTCCCGACCGATGGTGGGCGTTCGGCGCGTACGACGACGGGCGGCCCATCGCCAAACGCGAGCGGGTGCTCTATCGCGAACGGATCGACCTCCAGCAGGCCTTCCCCAACCCCTTCGCCTCCGGGCGCGGCAGCTTCCAAGAATGGCTCGAACACGAAGGCGCGTGACGATGGCTGAGGCCTCGTCCGACCCCGCCACGACCGTCACCCCAGCGCACGGGGCGCTGCTCGACAAGGCGCGCGCCGTGACGGCCAAGGTTGGCCGCCTGAGCCGCGACTTCGCCGGCGCCCATCGACTG
>JAIXTR010000251.1 GCA_027483845.1 Caulobacteraceae bacterium
CCATCACCCAGCAGCTGGCGCGTAACCTCTTCCTCACCGCCAACCAGAACTATCGCCGCAAGGCGCAGGAGCTGATCCTGGCCGTCTGGCTCGAGGCGCGGTTCACCAAGAAGCAGATCTTGGAGCTCTATCTCAACCGGGTCTATTTCGGCGCGGGCGCCTACGGCATCGAGGCCGCTTCCCAACGGTACTTCGGCAAGCCGGCGCGCGAGTTGACCCTCGGCGAGAGCGCCCTGTTGGCCGGGATCATGAAGGGTCCGTCGCGCTACTCGCCGGTGGCCTCGACCGACCGCGCGGCGCGGCGCGCCACGATCGTGCTGGACGAGATGGTCCAGTCCAAGTTCATCACGCCCGCCGAACGGGATCAGGCCATCCGGACCAAGGTCCGGGTGAACCCCGTGCTGGCTAACCAGCGCGCCCAGTACTTCACCGACTGGGTCGACGATC
Source organism: Caulobacteraceae bacterium (assembly GCA_027483845.1). GTDB lineage: Bacteria > Pseudomonadota > Alphaproteobacteria > Caulobacterales > Caulobacteraceae > Phenylobacterium. The sequence goes on from JAIXTR010000251.1 coordinate 448, forward strand.
AGACGCGCGTGCTGGTGGGAGAGCCCACCGAGGATCTAGTCGTTGAGACGACCCTGGACCTGCCGCTGCAGGCTAGCGCCGAGCGCGCGATCCAGTCGGGCGTCGCGGCCGCGAAGGGCCAGGGCGTCGAGCAGGGCGCGCTGGTGTCGCTGGATGGCGAAGGCCGCATCCGCGCCTACGTCGGCGGGACCAACTATCTCCAGACCCAGTTCGATCGCGCGACCATGGCCAAGCGCCAGGCGGGCTCAGCGTTCAAGCCGTTCGTCTATCTCACCGCCATGGAGGCCGGCCGCACCCCCGACACGCCGGTGGTCGATGAGCCGCTGAAGATCGGGAACTGGGAGCCGCGGAACTACACCGGCGCCTATCTTGGGCCGATCACGATTGGCGAGGCGCTGGCTCAGTCGGTCAATACGGTCGCCGCGCGGCTGGCCAACGAGGTCGGCACCTCGAACGTGGCGGCGACGGCGCGGCGCCTCGGCATCACCTCGCCAATCCAGCTCGACCCGTCGATGGCCCTGGGCGCCGTCGAGGTCAGCCCGCTGGAGATGGCCCAGGCGTATGCGCCCTTCGCCAACGGCGGCTATTTCGCCAAGGGCTATGGCATCGAGCGCATCCGGACCGCCACCGGGCGGGTCCTATACGACCGCAGCGTCGATCGCGCGCCCCGCGCCGCCGTGATCGGCCAGCCGGCGTTGGCCTACATGGTCACCATGATGCGTGGCGTGGTTTCCCACGGCACTGGGGCGCGCGCCAACGTGCCGGGCTACGACCTGGCGGGCAAGACCGGCACCACCAGCGACTACCGCGATGCCTGGTTCGTTGGCTACACGGGCGGGTTCGTGACCGCCGTCTGGGTTGGCAAGGACGACAACAAGCCGATGAAGCGGGTGACGGGGGGCAATGCCCCGGCCGGCATCTGGCGCGACTATATGACGGCCGCCCTGCCGCGTCTGAAGGTGCAGCCGATCCCGGGCGGCGTGCTGCCCCAGGTCGAGGAGCAAGGGCCGATCGAGCAGATCCTGGAAGGCGTGGGCGACCTGTTCCGCGGCGACCGGGACGAGCCGCCGCCGTCCGAGTTCGACGAGCGCCCCGCACGCGAGCCGCAGCGTCGTCCGGCTGACCCGCCGTTCTAGCCTAGTGTCCGAAGGCGTGCAGTCGCGCGCCCTCGGCCCGCAGCCAGTCGCGGTGTCGCCGCTCGTCCCCGACCAGGGCGTGGACGTGGGCCCAGAAGCGCGGCCCGTGGTTCAGCTCCAGCAGGTGCGCGCACTCGTGGGCGGCGACGTAGTCGGCCACCTCGAACGGCGCGAGCGCCAGGCGCCAGGAGTAGCGGATCACGCCGGCCGCACCGCCGGCTCCGGGCTTGCACGATCCCCAGCGCGACTTGGCGTCGGCCACGGAGACCTTGGGCATCGGCGCGCCGAGAACACGCGCGTAGTGGGCCGTCCGCGCGGACAGCACCTCCAGCGCCTTCTTCTTCAGGATCAGGATCACCGCGCGGGCGTAGCCTTCGCCTTCGCCCATGGCGCAGATCCGCGGGGTGGAGCCATCGACGGGTTCGATCCAGCGGGCGCGGCCCGGGCCCGCCTCTAACCGAACGGGCCGACCGAACACCTCGATCAGCATCCCGGGCGCAAGCGCTGCGATCGGCGGCAGTTCGGCGAGGCTCTCGGCGATCCATGCGGCGCGCGATCGGGCGAACTCCGCGGCTTCCGGCAGGCGGCGCAGCGACGGCGCGGTCGCCACGATCTCGCGTCGGGTGCGGTCCAGGCGCAGGGACACTCGCCGCGCCCGGCGATTGACCTTCAGGCGCACGGCGGCGCCGGCGACATCCAGCTTGTCGCCGTCAGCGAGCGTCTTCGATGGCGGCGCGCGTCCAAACAGACTCATCGCCTGAGATTTAGGGCGTCATCCCGGTTTCGCGAAGGGATCGCAGCCAGCTTAGGTTCAGCCCTTAGTCGCGCGCGGCCGGATCGGCACGACCTCGGCCGCCGGCGCGGCCTTGGCCTTCGCCTTGGGGCGTGCGCCGTGCACCATCGGCGAGTGCTCCATCTTGCGGATGAACTCGCGCACGCGGGGATAGATCTCCTCGCGGAACCGCTTGCCGTTGAAGACGCCGTAGTGGCCGACGTGGGGCTGGATGTAGTCTTCCTTCAGCTCCGGCGGCAGGCTGAGGCAGAGGAAGTGCGCCGCCTGCGTCTGGCCGATGCCGGAGATGTCGTCGTTCTCGCCCTCGACCGTCATCAGGCCGATGTCGGTGATCCGCTCGGGGCGGACGCGTCGCTCGTCGTGGAACAGCTCGCCCTTCGGCAGCAGGTAGCGCTGGAACACGACGTCGATGGTCTGGAGGTAGAACTCCTCGGTCAGATCCAGGACCGACAGGTACTCGTCGTAGAATTCCAGGTGCTTGTCGGCCTCGTCGCCGTCGCCGGCCA
>JAIXTR010000304.1 GCA_027483845.1 Caulobacteraceae bacterium
GATCGCCGAAGGCGCGGCCGTAGGTCTTGAGGCGGTCCTCGACGGAGCCGAGGAACTCGCCTTCCCATTCGGACAGCTCGACGCCCAGCTTGTCGGCCGAGCGGCGGGCGCGTTTCAGGGCGTTCAGCGCGGCCCGCTTGGCCTGCGCCTTCAGATCTGGCGGGTTACGCTTCAAATTTCCCCGATGGCGGACATGTAGAGGTCGATCAGCGCCTCTTCTTCCTGCCGCTTGGCCCGGTCGGTCTTCCGCAGGCGCACGACCTTGCGGATGATCTTGACGTCGAAGCCGTTGCCCTTGGCCTCGGCCTTAACTTCTTTGATTTGCTCGGCAATCTCGCCCTTTTCCACCTCGAGGCGCTCGATGCGCTCGATGATGCTCTTCAGCTGACCTTGCGCGGTCGCGTTCAGGACGTCGGAGTGGGCGGAAGCGTCGTCGGCCATAGCCAAGCCTTTAAGCTAGATGAGGAGGTCCGGAAAGCGGCGGAACCTAGTGTCCCGCGGCGGCGCTGTCACGCCCGCATGAACCTTCGCCGCACGTCATCCGTTGGACGTAACGACGCGGAGGAAGCGATGACCGAACAGATCAAGCGGCGGCCCACCGAGGCCGAGGCGCATGCGGCGGTCCGCACCCTCATCGAATGGGCTGGCGACGACCCGGACCGCGAGGGTCTGCTCGACACGCCCCGACGGGTGGCCAAGTCCTACAAGGAGCTGTTCGCCGGCTACGACACCGACCCGCGCGAGTACCTGGCCCGCACCTTCGAGGAGGTGGGCGGCTACGACGAACTGGTGATCTTGAAGGACATCCGGGTGGTGAGCTTCTGCGAGCACCACATGCTGCCGTTCCTGGGCAAGGCCCACGTGGGCTACCTGCCCAGCGACCGGGTGGTGGGAATTTCCAAACTGGCCCGCGTGGTCCACGGCTTCGCGCGTCGCCTGCAGATCCAGGAGAAGCTGACCGCGGAGGTCGCCGGCGCCATCCAGGATATCCTGCGCCCCAAGGGTGTCGGCGTGGTTATCGTGTCGGAGCACAGCTGCATGACCATGCGCGGGGTCAATACGCCCGGGTCGCGCCTCACCACCAGCCACCTGCTGGGCGAGGTCCGCGACGATCCCCGCACGCGCCAGGAGTTCTTCGATCTGGTCCGCAGCGGCGACTAGCCCGACCGTCGGCGCATGAAAAAGCCCCCTGCCTGGCGATGGCAGGGGGCTCTCTCGATATCGCCTGCTGGAGAGTTAGGCGATGGCAGACGCGGTGCGGCGGCGACGCAGCATGGCGCCGGCCGAGCCGAAGCCCATGATCATCAGCGCCCAGGTGGCCGGTTCCGGCACCGCGGCGACCGCGAAGTTGTCGACTTCGAACGAGTTGGAGCCCGACGACAGCACGATCTGCTTCACGTTGGCGCCGCCGAAGTTGAAGTTGATCCGCTGACCCCAATCCCAGCTCTGGCCGACGTAGCCGGCCGAGATCTGGGCGCCCGACAGGGTGAAGTCGTAGCCGTTGTCGCCGATGAAGCGGATGGAATTGTAGGTGTCCGGCGAGCCCATGTAGAGGCTGAAGTTGGTCAGGGCGCGGTTGGACGTCAGGGTGGCCTTCGCGCCGCCCGGGACGGTCAGGTAGTGGCTCGCGTCGCCCGGGAGCGTGCCGCTGTAGCCGCTCTGGCCTTCGCCTTGGCCGACGGTCGCGCCGGCGAAGGTCAGCGAATAGCCCGACAGCAGGACCGCGGTGGGATCTTCGGGATTGTTGAAGTCGGCGACCAGTTGCTGGCCAGCCGGCAGGGTGTTGGGATCGCCGATGTTCGACAGGGTGACGACCGGGGCGGCCGACGCGGCGGTGGCCACGGCCATCATGGCGGCGGCGGCGAAGAGAGTGTTGCGAAGTTGCATTCGAGGTCCGTCCGGTGCTGTGACGAACCCCCCGTGGAGCCCGTACTGATTTGAGACAAAACGCAGGTACTGTCCGACGATCGATGCAGGTGGCATGCCAGCGGCTTCGCTTGTTCGCTTGTACGGGCGGGGGAGAACGGCGGACGCAGTGACGCTTCAGATGAGCGCGTGCGACTCCAGGGCGGCCTCGGTCTCGGCGATGGGGCCGGAAAACATCTCGGCCCAGCGCTCCTGCCAGGCGCGGATCTCGGCTTCGTAGCGGGGGTAGCGCGCAACCTGCTGCGCGATGTTGTCGGCGAAGGTCACGCCGCAGTCCGTCGGCGCGTGCCACGCGAGCGTGCACACGACCGACAGGAACCGGTCGCATTCGACCGGGTCGTCAAAGATATTCAGATGGAGCGTGCGCGGGTTCCAGCGCACGATGACATTGCCGAAGTCCCAGAGGAGGGCCTTCGGCGACACCGGGTCGCTTTAGCCTTGCTTGGCTTTGAAGCGCGGGTCGGTCTTGTTGATGATGTAGACGATGCCCTTGCGGCGCACGAGCTTGCAGTCGCGGTGACGCGTCTTGAGCGACTTGAGCGAGCTTCTGACCTTCATGGGACCGTATCTTCAATCGGGCCGCTGGGGCCGGTTGGCGAACAAGAGGGCGCGCATATACGGGCCAGCCGGTGAGGAGTCAACCTGACGCCCTTTTGATTGGGGGCCGGATCGACGCGCTCTAGAGTCCTATTGATGCGTCGCATTGTTCCCGCCCTCCTCGCCCTGGCCGGCTGCGCCAGCCCCGTCCCGCCGCCGGCCCTGGTCGTACCCGCCGCCACCGCCGCCCTGGCGGCCGCCGAGATGGCCACCCCGGCCGCCGTCCCATCCGTCGCGCCGCCCACCGCCTCGGGCGACATGATCTTCGACGCCTGGGCGTCTGAGTTCCAGGGCCGCGCCCTGGCCGCCGGAATCAAGCCTGAGGTGCTCAGCCGCGAGATGGCCGGCCTGACGCCGGATCCCCGCGTGGCCGGCCTCGACAGCCGCCAGCCCGAATTCTCCAAGCCGATCAGCGCCTATCTGCAGGGCGTGGTCACCGCCGACCGCATCGCCATCGGCGGCCGGCGCGCCGCCGAGACGCCGATGATCGCCGATATCGAGCAGCGCTTCGGCGTGCCGCGGGAGATCCTCATGGGCGTCTGGGCCATGGAGAGCGGCTTCGGCGCCATCCAGGGCGACCTGGACACCGTCCGCTCCCTGGCCACCCTCGCCGCCCAGGGTCGTCGGCGCGGATGGGCCGAGGGCGAGCTGATCGCCACCCTGCAGATCATCCAGTCAGGCGAGTTCCCCCGCGCCCGTCTTCGCGGCTCCTGGGCCGGCGCCATGGGCCAGACCCAGTTCATCCCGACCACGTTCCTCTCCACCGCCGTGGACGAGGACGGCGACGGCCGGCGCGACATCTGGGGCTCGCCCACCGACGCCCTCGCCTCCGCCGCCAATCTGCTGGCCAAGGCCGGCTGGGTCCGCGGCCAGGGCTGGGCGCGGGAAGTCACCGCCCCGCCCGGGTTCGATTTCAGCCTGACCGAGGGGCCGCGCGAGGTCCCGTCCTGGTGGGCCGCCAAGGGCGTGCGCCCCGCCGACGGCCAGGACTGGTCCGCCGCCGACCAGACCGCCCCGGCCCAACTGATCGCGCCTACCGGCGCGGGGGGGCCGCTGTTCCTTCTGCTCCCCAACCATTTCGCGATCCGCAAGTACAACAACAGTATCGCCTACGCCCTCGGGGTCGGTCTGTTGGCCGACCGGGTGGCTGGGCGCGCGCCCCTGACCAAGGCCTGGCCGCAGGAGACGCCGCTCTCCCTGGTCGACCGCATGACCGCCCAGCGGGCGCTCACGGCCCTCGGCTTCGATCCGGGCGGGTCGGACGGCGTGGTCGGCATGGGCACGCGCCGCGCGCTGCGGGAGTGGCAGAAGGCCCGCGGCCTCACCGCCGACGGCTATCTCTCCGTCGACCTGGTGCGCCGGCTGAAGGCCGAGGCTGACGCAGCCTGAGACCTGGCTCTAGGTCGCGCCGCCCTCGTCGCTCTTTTCCAGCGTCGCCATGGTGGCGGCGTCGCGAGTGGCCGGCTGCGGGTCGGCGTTCTTCAGCGCGGTGTTGCGGAACGCGTAGACCAGCATCGCCAGCATCAGGGCCGCGTTCAGCACGAAGGGCGCGGGGCCGAAGTGCTGGTAGAGAAAGACGAAGCCCGGGGCGAAGATCACATTGATCCCGTTCACCGC
>JAIXTR010000572.1 GCA_027483845.1 Caulobacteraceae bacterium
CGACCGTCGCGACCGGGTCGGGCCCGAGGTTTGCGGGGTCCCGGTCCTGGGCAAGACCGCCGACCTGATCGACCACCGCATCCTGCCCTTCGTGGATCGTATCGTCGTCACCGTGCCGCCGAAGGCCGCGGCCCGGGTCGCCCAGTTGCTGGAGCGACTGGCGCCGATCCCCAATCCGATCTCGATGCTGCTGGAAGACACCGACGACGAGAGCCAGTCGGACGCGATCGGCCGCATCGCCGATTTCGACCTGATGCACGTGTCCGGCGCCCGCGAGAAATCCGGCTACCTCGCCGCAAAGCGCGCGATGGACCTGACACTCTCGGTCATGGCCGTCGTCGCCCTGGCTCCGCTGCTGTTGACCATCGCCGTCGCGATCCGGCTGGACAGCCCGGGCCCGATCTTCTTCCGCCAGCGTCGCCACGGCTACATGAACGAGGAGATCGTGGTCTGGAAGTTCCGCTCGATGCGAGTGGAAGCCACCGACCATAAGGCGATCCGTCAGGTGAGCGCGGACGACGACCGGATCACCAAGGTCGGCAAGTTCATCCGCAAGACCAGCCTCGACGAGCTGCCGCAGATCTTCAACATCATCACCGGCGAGATGTCGATCGTCGGCCCCCGGCCCCATGCCATCGGCATGCTGAGCGGCGGGGCCGAAGCCTCCAAGCTGGTCGAGACCTACGCCCACCGCCACCGCATCAAGCCCGGCCTGACCGGCTGGGCCGCCGTGAACGGCTCCCGCGGCCCGGTCGACACGGCGGAAGACGTCCGCCGCCGCGTCGCCCTGGACCTTGAGTACGTCGAGCGCCGATCCTTCTGGCTCGACATCGCCATCATCCTGCGCACCGCCCCCTGCCTGCTGGGCGACAGCGGCGCGGTCAGGTAGCGGCAACAACTAAGGCTTGGTGGGCGCGAGGGTGACAATAATCGGATAGTGGTCCGACCCCAGCCATGGCCCGCGTTCGACGCGCACCGTCGCCCATTCGGGGCCTGCGTAAACGTGATCGATCGCCAAAAACGGCAAGGGCCACCTAACGCCAAACACCTGTGCGGGCCAACTCGCCGTGGCGCCGGTCCGGCGGGTCAGGATCGACGCACGGTCAAGCGCACGAATTTCGCCAGACCAAGGAGTCGCGTTGAAGTCGCCAGTCATGATCATGCGCTGCTGCGGAAGCTTCTCGACGATCCTCTCGAGCGCTTCTCGCTGTGGCCGCACGGTGTAGCCTCGCCGCCGATTGAAGTGGGTGGTCAACACTTCAATGGGCCCTGACGGCACGCCATAGGTGGCGTTGACGAACGACGGCGTATGCGTCTGGTTCAGTCGCGGACGGTCCATCTTCAGATACGGTCGGGCCGTGAAGATCATCAGTGATCCATGCCCGCCTGCGGCGCGCCATCCGGCCCGCTTTGCCAGAGCGTCGCGCAGATCGACTCGCGCCTCACTGATGGTGACGATATCGGGGCGCTGAGCGATCAACCATTCAGCGATGCGACCAACGTCCTGGTTCGAACGTAGTGCGTTGAATTGAATGATCTTGATCTGGTCGCGGGCGCTGGAGGCTACAGACGGTCCTGCGTCCCGCGTCACTTCGCGGAGCACTAAAAGCCCGCTCATAATAAACGCCACGGCGCTGACGATGCCAATTGTCCAACGCCATACGAGCAAGCGGCTGAAACTGGCCAAAACCAGTGGGATGACCGCGCCAAGGTACAAGGGCGTAAAGTGCGCGAGCAAACTCACAACGCCACCCACGCCAGCGTAGGCCGCGACGCTCCCCACCGCCGCGGCGGAGGAGAACATGAGCAACAGCAGACTTGCACCGTCGCGAAGACGCGCCGGTAAGCTCAAACCATCACCTCGTCGCGGCGGCCCGCCGTTAGCGCTTTGTCGGCGGAAACTTCAGACCAAACGGCTTCAGCACCAGAGCGATGTAAATCAGGACGCCCAGGACGATGAGGAACGACACCAAGCCCTGTCCCTCGTTGCCGAACCAGTTGGCGACGGCGCAGCCGACCGCCGGGGGCAGATAGTGGAGGATCGTATCCTGCGGCTCTCCCGGCTGCACTGATCTGTGCAAGAACAGGACAACCAGTCCCCCGAAGATCGCAACGGTGATCCAATCGTAGACCGTTTCCAACGCTAGCTCCGCTTCTTTCACGCCTACGTATCAGGCCAACCAAGACGCGCAATCGTCAGCGTCGCGCCATTCGGCTAGTCTGCCAGCAAGAGGCGTGCCGACGACCGGATCGCAACCCTTAGATGGAGCAAAACGGCCTTGGGCGAAAGCTTCCGCGCGAGATCATTTGTGTGCAGGCGTGCGCCCACCTCCATCATGCTGCTAGGCGCCGCACTGACACTCTCGGGATGCGCATGGGCAAACGGTGGGCGAGCGGCTGCCGCGAATTCCAAGCCAGGCGTCCTGGCCCCCCTCCCCGATGGCCGACGGATCAACCTTCGCTGCAGTGGGTCGGGGGGGCCGACGGTGCTGCTGGAGGCAGGCTTCGGGGCGACCTCCGCCGCCTGGCGCAAGGTCGTGCCCGATCTGTCGCGCACCACCCGCGTCTGCGCCTATGACCGCGCAGGATATGGCTTCAGCGATCCCGGGCCGCTCCCGCGGGACGGGGCCGATATCGCGCGGGATCTGGACCAGGCGCTGACCAGCGCCCGGATCACGGGACCTTTCGTGGTCGTCGGGCACTCCGCCGGCGGCCTCTATGCCCGTCTCTTCGCCGCCCGCCGCCCGGACGCGGTGAAGGGTCTGGTGCTGTTGGACCCCACCGTCGAGCGGCGCGCGGCCGGACCCGCCGGCGATGGGCTGGATGGAATCCGTCGTCGCGTCACGCGCTGTCTGGCGGTCTCCGAAGCCAGCCCCTCGCCGCCCACAGCCGACCCCCAGTGGTCCGGCTGCCTGCCGGCCAAGGCGGACGATCACGACGTCGAGATCGCGCGCCGCCCCGACACCTGGCGCAATCAGCTGTCCGAACTGGACAGCCTCTTCGGGCGCACGTCCGAACAGGTCCTGCGCACGCGCGGCGTCCTGACGTCCGTCCCCACCTATGTGATCACGGCGTCGGACACGGCCGCCTCTGCACCCAAGGTGGGGTTCCAGAACCCCCGCTCCGTCTGGGAGCTGCAGCATGAGATGATCGCGGCGGGGTCCATCGACGGGTCGCAACAGACCGTCCTGTCCTCGCACATGGTCATGACCGACCGCCCCGAGGTGGTGATCGCGGCGGTGGAGGAGATGGTTTCGGCCAGCCGCGCGGGACGCGCGCCCGCCCACCTGCCCCCCAGTGAGACGATCGAGACGGGTCCGTCGGAGACGTTCAGCCTGCCGGGCCCCGATCCGTTGAAGGCCCCAGATCCTCCGGTTCCGTCGCCGCCCCTCAATCCGTGAGCCCGGAAGCCTTCGAGACGGTTCGGTGAACCTCGTCCCTTCGACCGCGCGTCCCGCCTATCAGCGGCTTTTTCGCGTGACTTTCATCAAAGTGTCGTCGCCTCCCCGACATAGTCCATCCGTGGGGACGGCTAGGCGTACATCGGGACAGGGTCACGGCGAGCGGTCGTCCGGCACGCGCTATGGCGTGATCGGCGCCTCGCCCGATTTGCCCTCGCCCAGCATTCAATTGCGCCAGATCCGGTCGGCCGGCTGCGACGCCATTCTCGAGGCCGGCAGTCCCTTCCTACCCGACCACAAGCGACTGCTGCGCGTCCTGCACGGCCTGAGACGTGGCGACGAGGTGGTCGTCCACAGCCTTGAGAGCCTGGACGTGAC
>JAIXTR010000274.1 GCA_027483845.1 Caulobacteraceae bacterium
AGGGTTGCTGGGGCGGCTGGCGGGGCGCGGCCTGGACGACGAACTGCGCGGAAGCGGTTACGCCGTATTGGAAGGTCTCGACGGCCGCACCCACCACGTCCGGCTGGCCGACCTGGATGACGCCAGCGACGCACCCCTGGGCAGCCTTGTCGAACTCCGCCGCCGGGAGTGGGAAGGCCGGCGCAGCCGGCTGGTCCTACAGGTCCGATCCGACCTGGGCTTGACCGAGCAGGTCCGCGCCGAGGGCGCCACATGGCTCGACCGGCAACTGGTCGGGCGCAATCCCGCCGGGCTGGGCGAGGGCGGCTTCGCGGACGAGGTCCGGGCGGCGCTGGATGCGCGCACGGACCACTTGGCGCAGGAGGGGCTGGCGCAGCGGAGCGGGCGGCGCGCCGTGTTCGCCCGCGATCTCCTTGAGACGCTGCGCCAGCGGGAACTCGCGGCGGCATCGCGGCGGCTCTCCGGCCAGACCGGCCTGGAAGCGCAGGCGATCGGGGCCGACGGCGTGGTGGCGGGGACCTACCGGCAGCGCGTGACCCTGGCCTCCGGGCGCTTCGCGATGATCGACAACGGCCTGGGCTTCACCCTCGTGCCCTGGCGGCCCGATCTCGAACGCCACCTCGGGCACCACGTCGAGGGCGTGCTCACTCCAGGCGCCGGCGTCGCCTGGTCCTTCAGCCCCAAGCGCGGCCTCGGCCGATGAGGAGGATACGGCCATGAACGGCACGAAGGTGATGTGGGGTCAGCTGGCGGCGGTGTTCGCCGTCGCCTTGGCCGGCGTCTGGACGGCGACGCAATGGACGGCCTGGCGGCTGGCCTTTCAGCCGGAGCTCGGACGCCCCTGGTTCGAGCTTGTGGGCTGGCCGGTCTATCCCCCGCCGGCCTTCTTCTGGTGGTGGTTCGCCTTCGACGCCTACGCCCCGAAGATCTTCCTCGAGGGCGCGACGATTGCGGTGACCGGGGGCGGGACCGCTATCGTCGTGGCCATGGCCCTCTCCATCTGGCGGGCGCGGGAGTCTCGCTCGGTCACCACCTACGGCTCCGCCCGCTGGGCCAAGCCTCGCGAGGTGGCGGCCGCGGGTTTGCTCGGCGAGAACGGCGTGGTCCTGGGCCAGCTCGACGGCGCCTACCTGCGCCACGACGGTCCAGAGCACGTGCTCTGCTTCGCGCCAACCCGCAGCGGCAAGGGCGTGGGCCTCGTGGTCCCCTCGCTGCTCACCTGGCCAGGGTCGGTGATCGTCCACGACATCAAGGGCGAGAACTGGCAGCTGACCTCGGCCTGCCGCGGGCGGGTCGGGCGGGTGCTGCTGTTCGATCCCACGAACCCCGAGAGCGCCGCCTACAATCCGCTGCTGGAGGTCCGCCGCGGCGACGCCGAGGTGCGTGATGTCCAGAACGTCGCCGACATCCTGGTGGACCCGGAAGGGGCGCTGGAGCGGCGCTCGCATTGGGAGAAGACCAGCCACAGCCTGTTGGTCGGGGCGATCCTGCACGTGCTCTACGCCGGCCCCGACAAGACCCTCGCCGGGGTCGCCGAATTCCTGTCGGACCCCCGCCGGCCGATCGAGGCGACGCTGCGGGCGATGATGTCGACCCCCCACCTCGGCGATCAACCGCATCCCGTGGTCGCGTCCGCCGCCCGGGAGCTGCTCAACAAGAGCGAGAACGAGCGCTCCGGCGTGCTCTCCACCGCCATGTCGTTCCTGGGTCTCTACCGCGATCCGGTGGTGGCCAAGGTGACCAGCCGCTGTGACTGGCGCATCGCTGACTTGGTCGATGGCGCACGGCCCGCCAGCCTCTACCTCGTCGTGCCGCCGTCTGACATCAGCCGAACCAAGCCGTTGGTGCGGCTGATCCTCAACCAGATCGGCCGACGTCTAACCGAGGACCTGAGCGCGAAGGCCTCGCGGCACCGCGTGCTGCTGATGCTCGACGAGTTCCCGGCGCTTGGACGGCTGGACTTCTTCGAGAGCGCGCTCGCGTTCATGGCAGGCTACGGCCTCAAGGCGTTCCTGATCGCTCAGTCCCTGAACCAGATCGAGAAGGCCTACGGACAGAACAACGCCATCCTCGACAACTGCCACGTCCGCGTCTGCTTCGCGACCAATGACGAGCGGACCGCCAAGCGGGTGTCGGATGCGCTGGGCACCGCGACCGAACTGCGGGCGATGAAGAACTACGCCGGCCATCGGCTCTCGCCCTGGCTCGGTCACCTGATGGTCTCCCGCCAGGAGACGGCCCGGCCGCTGCTCACCCCCGGCGAGGTGATGCAGCTGCCACCGGACGACGAGCTGGTCCTGGTCTCGGGACCGCCGCCGGTCCGCGCCAAGAAGGTTCGCTACTTCGAGGACGCGCGCCTGCGGCGGCGGGTTGGCCAGGCCGCAACGTCCAGCCCGGCGGCATCGCCGCCGGACGACTGGTCGTCTCTCAAGCCGATCGCGGCGCCTGCCGCGCCGGTCCGGTCCCCGCCCGCCCTTAGCGAGGGGGATGCGGAGGAGGGCGGTCTCCACCGCGAGCCCGAGCCGATGTTCGAGGATGCCGCAGAGCCGCCGCCCGTGCGCGAGTTCGGCTTCTTCGAAGACGAGCCGGACGATGACGGCGTGGGCGCTGAGCAGGCGGCCTTGCAGACCCGCTTTCGCCGGGTCGCGCGCCAGGCCGCCCTCGATCCGGACGATGGACTGGAGCTCTGACGATGCAGAAGGCGAGACTGTCGGTCTATCTGGAGCCTGACACCTTGAAGGCCTTGGAAGCGCTCGCCGACCGACGAGGCAAGTCCAAGTCGCTGGTGGCGGAGGCGGCCATCGCTTCCTTCGTCTCTCCGGATGCGTCGGAGCGCCAGGAAGCTGCGATCACGCGGCGCCTCGACCAGCAGAACCGGGCCACGGAGCGGCTCGAACGCAATCTCGGTATCTCGATCGAGATGATGGCGCTGTTCGTGCGCTTCTGGCTCACCACGACGCCCGCCGTACCGGAGGCGGCGCAAGCCGCCGCTCAGGCCAAGGGGAAGGAGCGATACGAGGGGTTCGTCGAGGCGCTGGGTCGTCGACTGGCGCGAGGCGTCAGCTTCACCCGTGAGATCTCCGAGGAGCGGACTGCGCCCGACTGAAGATCAAGCGATGCTGTGCTCGGAGGTGATTCGAGATGCTGTTTCGCGAGACCGAATACGCTCGACCGACGCCGACGCAATACGCCCTCTTGGGTGAGGCGGTGGTCGACTGGTCCATCATCGACCTCTTGGTGGAGTCCTTGCTCGCCCGGCTCGTCCGTGCGCCGGATTTTCCGATGCTCGCCATCACCAAACGGCTCGGCGCCGACGCCCGCAACGCAGCCCTCCAGGCGCTCGCCGAGATGCATGAGCAACGGTACGGAGGGCGGGCCCTGCCTTCCGAGGCCGTCGCCAAAGTCACGCTGATCCGCAAGCGCCTCGAAGCGTTGAAGCCGTTCCGGAACCGTGTGGCTCATTGGATCTGGATGCGGCAGTCCGACGACGCGTTGTTTGGTACGCCCTTGGTCGGCCGCGTGCCGAAGCGCGGGCGTGACGAGGGCATGGTGATGACCAATGTCGAACTGCGCGCGCACCTCGACGAACTGCCGTCACTTGCCGAGCTCATCGAAGCGGCATTGCAGGACCTTCCGGAGGTCGACGAGCGCAGCCTGTTGTCCTGATCGGGCGGCGTGATCGCCGCCCGTCAGCAATCATGCGCTGTAGCCCTACTACGACAGAACCCTTGTTGAAGACCGGTCACTCCGGCGCTCATTAGTGACCCCGTTTTCTACGGCCAATCGGCCGAAAACGGGAGCGTCCGGTGTCGATCACCCCGATCCGCAACGAGGTCTTCGTGCGCAGCGCCAGGATGCTGCGCACAGCCCTCGGCCCGCGCATTGCTGGCTGGCTCGATGACGCCGAAGTCGTCGAAGTGATGCTCAATCCGGACGGCCAGCTTTGGCTGGACCGGCTGGGCGCCGGCCTCCAGCGCACCGGTTGCGAGCTGAGCCCGGAAGACGGCGAGCGGATCGTGCGCCTGGTGGCCCATCATGTGGGCGCCGAAGTTCATGCGGGCGCGCCGCGCGTTTCCGCCGAGCTGCCGGAGAGCGGCGAGCGGTTCGAGGGACTGCTCCCGCCGGTCGTGGCGGCCCCCACGTTCGCGATCCGCAAGCCGGCCGTCGCGGTGTTCACGCTGCAGGACTACGTGGACGCCGGCGTCATGGGCGCGGCCGCGGCGGATGTCCTCCGCCGCGCGGTCGCCGAGCGGCGGAACATCCTGGTCGCCGGCGGGACCTCCACGGGGAAAACCACGCTGGCCAACGCGCTGTTGGCCGAGGTCGCCAAGACCAGCGACCGCGTGGTGCTCATCGAAGACACCCGGGAGCTTCAGTGCGCCGCGCCGAACCTGGTGGCGCTTCGGACGAAGGATGGCGTCGCCTCGCTGGCGGACCTGGTCCGGTCGTCCCTGCGGCTGCGCCCCGACCGCATCCCGATCGGAGAGGTGCGTGGCGCGGAGGCGCTCGACCTGCTCAAGGCGTGGGGGACCGGCCATCCGGGCGGCATCGGCACCATCCACGCCGGCACGGCGCGGGGCGCGCTGCGGCGGCTTGAGCAGCTGATTCAGGAGGCTGTCCCGGTCGTGCCGCGCGCCCTGATCGCCGAAACCGTCGACCTGATCGCCGTCCTGAACGGGCGAGGTGCGGATCGCCGCCTCACCGAACTTTGCGCCGTGGCGGACCTCGCCGCGGACGGCGAGTACCGCACTGCCGACGTGAGCGCGGCTTCCCAAGGAGAGCTTCCATGATCCGCCGCATCCACGGGCGGCTCGCGAGCGCGAGCGCCATCGCAACCGTCTGGCTGCTCGCCGGGCCGGCGCAGGCCGCCGGCTCATCCATGCCCTGGGAAGCCCCGCTGCAGAAAATCCTTCAGTCGATCGAGGGCCCCGTGGCCAAGATCATCGCGGTGATCATCATCATCACCACAGGCCTGACCCTGGCCTTTGGCGACACCTCGGGGGGCTTTCGACGGCTGATCCAGATCGTCTTCGGCCTCTCGATCGCCTTCGCCGCCTCCAGCTTCTTCCTGTCCTTCTTCTCGTTCGGCGGCGGGGCGCTGGTCTGATGCAGCAGACGCCCACCCCTCCTGGCTTCGAAGCCCCGGTTCACCGCGCCCTCACCGAGCCGGTGCTGTTGGCCGGCGCGCCGCGGGCCTTCGCCATCGTCAACGGCACCTTGGCGGCCGCCATCGGGCTTGGCCTACGGCTGTGGATCGCGGGCCTGGCGCTTTGGCTGATCGGCCACGCCTTCGCCGTCTGGGCCGCCAAGCGCGACCCGCACTTTGTCGAGGTGGTGCGGCGGCACGTCCGCATCCCGCCCTATCTGGGGATCTGATGCGATGTTCGACCTTCGCGAATACCGCCGACGTGCGGCCCAACTGCCCGACTTCCTGCCGTGGGCGGCTCTGGTCGAGCAGGGCGTGGTCCTCAACAAGGACGGCGGGTTTCAGCGCACGGCGCGCTTCCGCGGGCCGGACCTGGACTCGGCGACGGCGTCCGAGCTCGTCTCCGCCGCGGGACGCCTGAACAATGCGCTGCGACGCCTCGGGTCGGGCTGGGCCGTGTTCGTGGAGGCGCAACGCAATGCAGCCGACATCTACCCGCTCAGCGACTTTCCCGATCCTGTGTCGGCGCTGGTGGACGAGGAGCGCCGGGCTCAGTTCGAGGAACACGGGGCACACTTCGACAGCGCCTATTATCTGACCTTCGTCTTCCTGCCGCCCGCCGAGAACACCGCCCGGGCTGAGTCCTGGCTCTATGAGGGGCGGGAGCGCCGCGGCGTCGATTGGCGCGAGGCGCTGGCCGGCTTCGTCGACCGGACAGATCGCGTGCTGGCCTTGCTTGAAGGCTTTGTGCCCGAAGCGGCGTGGCTCTCCGACGCTGAGACCCTGACCTACCTGCATTCGACGGTCTCGACCCACCGCCACCGCGTCGGCGTTCCGGACACCCCCATGCATCTGGATGTGCTGCTGGCTGACCAGCCGCTCACCGGCGGCCTCGAACCTCGGCTGGGAACGGCGCACCTGCGGGTGTTGACCATCAGCGGCTTCCCGGCCGCCACTTGGCCAGGGCTGCTCGACGACCTCAACCGGCTGGCGTTTCCCTACCGCTGGTCCACGCGCGCGATCTGCCTGGACAAGGTGGACGCGGCCAAGCTGCTGGGCCGGATCCGCCGCCAATGGTTCGCCAAGCGCAAGTCGATCATGGCGATCCTCAAGGAGGTGCTGACCAACGAGGCTGCGGCGCTGGTCGACACCGATGCTCAGAACAAGGCGTTTGACGCCGACGAGGCCTTGCAGGACCTGGGCGCCGACGTAGTGGGCCATGCCTTCGTGACCGCCACCGTGTGCGTCTGGGACGAGGACGCGGGCCGCGCGGACGCCAAGCTGCGACTGGTCGAGAAGGCGATCCAGGCCCGCGACTTCACCTGCATGGTGGAGACCATCAACGCGGTGGAAGCCTGGCTCGGCAGCCTCCCGGGCCACGCCTACGCCAACGTGCGCCAGCCGCCGATCTCGACCCTGAACCTGGCGCACATGATCCCGCTTTCGGCGGTGTGGGCGGGACCTCAGCGGAACGCGCACCTGAACGGGCCGCCGCTGTTCTTCGCCCAGACGGAAGGCTCGACACCCTTCAGGTTTTCGACCCACGTGGGCGACGTCGGCCACAGCATGGTGGTGGGGCCGACCGGGGCAGGGAAGAGCGTACTGTTGGCGCTGATGGCCCTGCAGTTCCGCCGCTACCCCGCCGGCCAGGTCTTCGCCTTCGACTTCGGCGGCTCGATCCGAGCCGCGGCGCTGGCGATGGGCGGCGACTTCCACGATCTCGGCGGAGCGCTCGCCGACGATGAGACTCCGCCGGTCGCCCTGCAGCCGCTGGGCCGCATCCAAGATCTGGCCGAACGCGCGTGGGCTTCGGAGTGGCTGGCCGGCGTGCTGGCCCGAGAAGGTGTCGCGGTTACGCCTGAGGTGAAGGAGCATCTCTGGACCGCGCTCGGATCGCTGGCCTCGGCCCCCGAGGCCGAGCGGACCCTCACCGGCCTGTCGGTCCTGCTGCAGTCCAACGCGCTGAAGCGCGCCCTTCAGCCCTACACCGTCGCGGGTCCGTGGGGTCGCCTGCTCGACGCGGAGAGCGAGCGCCTGGGCACCGCCTGCGTGCAGGCCTTCGAGACCGAGGGGCTAGTGGGTTCGGCGGCCGCGCCGGCTGTGCTCGCCTACCTATTCCATCGCATCCAATCCCGCCTCGACGGCCGCCCGACCCTGGTTGTGGTCGACGAAGGCTGGCTCGCCCTCGACGACGCCACCTTCGGAGCCCAGCTCCGGGAATGGCTGAAGACGCTGCGCAAGAAGAACGCCTCCGTGGTGTTCGCCACCCAGTCCCTCGCCGACATCGAGACGAGCGCGATCGCAGCCTCGATCATCGAGAGCTGCCCCACCCGCATCTTCCTGCCGAACGACCGCGCGCAGGAGCCGCAGATCGCAGCGGCCTACGCCAGGTTCGGTCTAAACGAGCGGCAGGTGGAGATCCTGGGTCGGGCAATCGCAAAGCGCGACTACTACTGCCAGTCCCGTCGCGGGAACCGGCTCTTCGAACTCGGACTAGGGCCGGTGGCGCTCGCCTTCTGCGCCGCTTCCGCCAAGGCCGACCAGCTCGTGATCGCCGAGCTTCTCGAACGTCACGGTCCGGGCGGGTTCGCGGCCGCGTGGCTCGAACACCGCAGGCTTCCGTGGGCGGCGGACCTGATCCGCCTGCAGGCCAAAGCGCCACCTCAATTGGAGACCGTCCGATGAAGACCCGCACCCCGTGGCTGGCGGCGCTCGTGTGCTCGACCAGTCTCGTCCTGGCGCTGCCCACGCCTGCCGGGGCGCAGCTCACCGTCTATGACCCGACGAACTACGCCTCGAACGTCATGCAGGCGGCGCGGGCCTTGGAGCAGATCAACAATCAGGTCCGTGGGCTTCAGAACCAGGCCCTGAGCCTGACGAACCAGGCCCGGAATCTGGCCCAGCTGCCGTACTCCTCGCTCCAGACCGTGCAGGGAAATCTTGGGCGCCTCAGCGGGCTGATGCAGCAGGCGCAGCGCGTCGCCTACGACGTTCAGGCGATCCAGCGGGAGTTCGGGAAGAACTACACGGTGAGCGCTGGAAGCCGGGACGCGGACCTGATCGCTTCGGCCAATGCGCGCTGGCTGAACTCCGCCGCGGCGTTCCAGCACTCCCTTCAGGTTCAGGCCGGCGTAGTGGCTGGCCTGCCCAGTGCGCGCACGGAACTCTCCAACCTTGTCGGCGCCAGCCAGGGCGCGGCCGGCATCCTTCAGGCGACGCAGGCGGGAAACCAGCTGCTGGCCCTACAGAGCCAACAGCTGACGGACCTCACCGCGATGATGGCGGCCCAGGGACGCGCGGCGGCGCTCGAGCAGGCCGAGCGCGCCGCGAGCCGGGCTCAGGCGCAAGAGCAGTTTCGCCGGTTCGTCGATCGGCGCCAGGGTTATCAGGCCTCACCCGTGGAGATGTACCGATGACCCGCCTGATCCCGTTTGCCGCTTCATTCGTCGCCGTGCTGCTCGCGGCTGGCTGTGACCGGAGCCCTCCGCCCGCGAAAGAAGCTCCAAAGGCGATGAGTGGCCCCGAGTTGGCACAGGAGCGCGACAGATGCCGCGACCTTGGCGTCAAGACGAATGACGACGCTGCGTGTAAGGCCGTCCTCCAGGAGCGCCGTGACCGCTTCCTCGGCAAAGACAAGGATCCGCCGAGATGAACCCCGGCGTCGCTGATCGTTTCCTGGACGTCTTCTCGCGCTACATCGACTCGGGCTTTGGCCTGCTCGGCGGAGAGGTTGTTTTCCTCGCGAGCACGCTGGTGGTGATCGACGTCACTCTGGCGGCGCTGTTCTGGTCCTGGTCGGCCGGCGACGACGTGATCGCCCGACTTATCAAGAAGACGCTCTACGTCGGCTTCTTCGCCTTCCTGCTGTCGAACTTCAACGGACTGGCGAAGATCGTCTTCCAGTCCTTCTCCGGCCTGGGCCTCAAGGCTGCGGGCAGCGGCATGTCCGCAGCTGACTTCCTGCGGCCAGGCAAGCTGGCGCAATCAGGCATCGATGCGGGAAAGCCGATCTTGGAATCCGCCATGCAGATGTGCGGCTTTCCGCAGTTCTTCGACAACTTCCCTCAGATCGCCGTGCTCATGGTCGCCTGGCTCATCGTGCTGGTCGCCTTCTTTGTGCTCGCGGTGCAGCTCTTCGTCACCCTAATTGAATTCAAGCTCACGACGCTGGCCGGCTTCATTCTGGTGCCCTTCGGCCTCTTCGGGCGGACGGCCTTTCTGGCCGAGCGCGTCCTCGGAAATGTCGTCGCCTCTGGCGTGAAGGTTCTGGTGCTAGCGGTGATCGTGGGCATCGGCTCCACCCTGTTCGGCGAGTTCATCCAGGACTTTGGTGGCCAAGAACCCTCGCTCGAGGAGGTGCTCTCCCTGGCGCTGGCGTCGCTCTGCCTCCTCGGACTCGGCATCTTCGGGCCTGCGATCGCCAACGGCCTGGTGTCGGGCGCGCCGCAGCTCGGGGCAGGGGCCGCCGTCGGTACCGGCCTGGCAGCCGGTGGCCTGGCGGCGGCTGGCGCAATGGGCGCGCGCGCCGCGATCGGCGCCGGCGTCGGCGGCGCGCGAGGCGCCATAGCTGCCGCGCGGGGCTTCCGCTCGGGCCCCTCAGGCTCTGGCGACAGCGGCTTGCGGCCCAATCCCCCCTCAGGACAGGGCGGTCCTGGGGGTGGGGAGCCTAGCGGCGGCGGCGCGCCGGCGTGGGCTCGCCAGTACCAGCGCCGTCAAGAGGCTGCCCATGGCGCCGCGACCGCCGCGCACGCCCTTCGTTCCGGCGACCATCCCGGCGGCGGAACCTCCGTCTCGCTCGCAGAGGATCGGTCATGAACGTCTTCACTCGACCCGGGGTCCGATATGGCGCGACCCCCGCCCTCGAAACGCCTTACCAGCGCGCGGCGCAAGCTTGGGACGACCGGATCGGCTCTGCTCGCGTGCAAGCCCGGAACTGGCGGCTGATGGCCTTCGGCACCTTGCTGCTGTCAGCCGGACTTTCCGGAGCCCTCGTCTGGCAGGGCGCCCGCGGCTCCGTGACACCTTGGGTGGTGGAGGTGGATCGGCTGGGCCAAACCCAGGCGGTTGCGCCCGCGGTGGCCGGGTACAAGCCGAGCGACCCGCAGATCGCCTGGCATCTGGCGCGGTTCATCGAGGAGGTTCGTTCGATCCCGTCGGATCCCGTCGTCGTCCGGCAGAACTGGCTGCGGGCGTATGACTACGCCACGGACCGCGGCGCGCTGGCCCTCAACGAATACGCCCGCGCCAACGACCCCTTCAGCAAGGTGGGCCACACTCAGGTCGCCGTCGACGTCTCGAGCGTGATCCGCGCCTCGCCGGACAGCTTCCGTGTTGCCTGGGTGGAGCGCCGCTACGTGGACGGGGCTTTGGCGTCAACCGAGCGCTGGACGGCCATCCTCACCGTGGTCCTGCAGCCGCCACGCACAACCGAACAGCTCCGGAAGAACCCCTTGGGAGTCTTCGTCCATGCTCTGAATTGGTCTCGGGAGCTCGGCTGATGCGCGGCTCGATCATCTTCCTGATGCTGGCCGGGACGAGCCTCAGCGGCTGCGCGACGATGGAACCCCAACAATCCAAGGCGGTGTCCGCGTCGGCCGTCGCCGCCGCAGCCCCGGCGCTCGCATCAGCGCCCATCCCGCGTCGCCCGATCGTTGTGGCTTCCACCCCAGTTCCGAACCCGCCAGAGCGTCCCGCACGAAAGCCTGCCGCGGGTCCTGTCCGGCG
>JAIXTR010000614.1 GCA_027483845.1 Caulobacteraceae bacterium
AGCGTGATCCGCGCCTCGCCGGACAGCTTCCGTGTTGCCTGGGTGGAGCGCCGCTACGTGGACGGGGCTTTGGCGTCAACCGAGCGCTGGACCGCCATTCTCACCGTGGTCCTGCAGCCGCCACGCACAACCGAACAGCTCCGGAAGAACCCCTTGGGAGTCTTCGTCCATGCTCTGAATTGGTCTCGGGAGCTCGGCTGATGCGCGACTCGATCATCTTCCTGATGCTGGCCGGGACGACCCTTAGCGGCTGCGCGACGATGGAAGCCCAACAATCCAAGGCGGTGTCCGCGTCGGCCGTCGCCGCCGCAGCCCCGGCGCTCACATCAGCGCCCATCCCGCGTCACCCGATTGTCGTGGCTTCCACCCCAATTCCGAACCCGCCAGAGCGTCGCGCACGAAAGCCTGCCGCGGGCCCTGTCCGGCGTGCGCCCGAGGCTGGTGATCCCGCGACGCGTGTGGCCAGAGCCAATGCCGCCGCCAGGGTCCAGCCGACCGGATCGGCCTATGCGAACGCCGCGCAGATCTACCCCTACGCCGAGGGCGCCTTGTTTCAGGTCTACACGGCCCCTGGCCGGATCACGGACATCACGCTCGAAGAGGGCGAGACCCTTTCCGGAACCGGGCCTGTGGCTGCCGGCGACACCGTGCGCTGGATCATCGGCGATACGGAAAGCGGATCAGGAGCCAGTCGGCGGGTGCACATCCTGATCAAGCCGACCCAGGCTAATCTGCAGACCAATCTGGTGATCAACACCAATCGCAGGACCTATCACCTGGAGCTGCGCGCGACTCCCGCGACCTATATGGCGTCGGTAGCCTGGCGCTATCCCGCCGATGAGGCCTTGGCCGCCGCCGAGAGCGTCGAGCGCTACGCCGCGGCCACGGTCGCGATCGAGCAGCTCAACTTCAACTATAAGATCTCCGGCGACCGCCCGTCCTGGCGTCCGGTGCGCGTGTTCGATGACGGCCGCCAGACCTTCATCGAATTCACCCCTTCGGTGACGCGAGGCGAGCTTCCGCCGCTATTTGTCGGCGGCGCGGACGGGAAAGCGGCGGATCTCGTGAACTACCGTGTGAGCGGCCAGCGGATGGTGGTCGATCGCCTGTTCACTCGGGCCGAGCTGCGGCTCGGCGATCGTCGCGGCCAAAAGCGCGTGCGCATCGAGCGCGGTGCGGGAGGATGACCATGTCCACGGCCTCACAGCCTCCTGCCCGCGAGCCCGCGGAGGAACTCCGACTTCGCTCCGCCCGGCCGCGAGTGGCCCGACTCTCGCGCAAGGTGCTGATCGCCCTGACCGCGACCTCATCGGTCGCAGTTGTGGGCGCTGTCGCCTACGCCATGACCACCCACGCGGGCGGCTCCGCGCCCGCAGAGGTCTACAACGTCGGAGGCCAGCCTCCCGAGCGGCTCAACGCGCTCCCGCGCGACTACGGCGCAGCTCCCCGGCTAGGCCCGCCACTACCCGGAGATCTCGGGCGTCCGATGCTGGAGGCCGAAGTCGCGCCGCCTCCGATGGCGCCCGCGACCGTCGACGCGGTCCAGCAGGAGGCCCAAGCGCAGCGGCAACGCCTGCTGCAGGAGCGCAACGCGGCGCGAACCAGCCGGCTCTTCTCCACGGAGACGCAAGGCCAAGCCGCCTCGTTGGCCGAAGGAACCACGGGGCTTATCGAAGCGGCGGCGTCTGCTCCGGCAGGGCGGCGCACGATCCTCGATGGTCCGGTGGATCGACGGACAACGAGCCCAGACCGGCTCGCGTCGCCACCATCGCCCTTCGTGCTGCAAGCTGGCGCGATGATCCCGGCCGCGCTTCTCACGGGCGTGCGATCGGACCTACCGGGCCAGATCGTTGGCCAGGTGACGGAGAACGTCTACGACAGCGTGAGCGGCCGCTTCCTCTTGATTCCGCAGGGATCGAAGCTCATCGGCGCCTATGACACCCAGGTCGCCTTTGGGCAGAGCCGTGTGCTGCTGGCCTGGACCCGGCTGATCCTTCCGAACGGCCGCTCGCTCGTGTTGGAGAAGCTGCCAGCGGGTGACGCCCAGGGCTACGCAGGCCTGCAGGATCGCGTTGACCGCCACTGGGGCGCGCTGTTCGGCGCCGCCGCGCTTTCGACGATCCTCGGCATAGGCGCGGAGCTGGGGGAGGGTGACGACGAGAACGACATCCTTCGCGCGCTCCGCCATGGGGCGGCCGGCTCCTTCAACCAAGTTGGACAGCAGGCGGTCGGGCGCAGCCTGAACATTCCGCCGACCTTGACGATCCGACCGGGCGCCCCGGTGCGGGTGATGGTCACCCGCGATCTCATTCTTGAACCCTACAGAGGCTGAGAGGTGTGCAAATGGCCAAGCTGAAACTCGCCGAGCTGCAGGACGACACGCCTGTGAAGCTCACGGTCGAACTGCCTGGAGCCGTGCACCGCGACCTCATCGCCTACGGCGAGGCGCTGGCAGCCCAAGGCGGTCGAGCGCTCGAACCCGCCAAGCTGATCGTGCCGATGCTCTCCAGGTTCATGAACACCGATCGCGCCTTCACGCGCTCGAAGCGTTCGGGCGACAGCACGAGCCGCTGAGAAAGCCGATTTTGCGCGGAGCGCGGCGTCGCAGTCACTAAACCTTAAGGTGGCCGGAAAAGTGCGTGCACATTCTGCTATCTAGCGGAACATCCTCACGCTTCATGCCAGGGCCACTGCCAGGTCGTTGAGAACGCGAGCCAGCCCCGGCGCCATGCGAAGAGACCCGGAGGTGGCGACCGTGAGCTTGGGTACGGCTCGGCCATAGATCGCGAGGTTCACTTCACCGTTCAGTCGGGATGGATAGTAGATGCCGTCCACCTGCGCCGGGTGGTCATGGAACGCGATGGACCAGCGGCGCGCGAGCGCTTGACGCGAGGAGCGCAGGACGTCGCTAGGCACGCCCATTCGGATCGGCCCGTCGCCGCTCAAGTCGAGCAAGGCCAGTTCGGTGCTGGTCGCCACCTGCGCATACTGCCGCGAGTCGAGCTCGGCCTCGTCCATCGGGAAGTCGCCCACGACGCCGTCCCGATCGTCGCGGAGTACCGCCTCGAGAAAGCAGACCTTCAGTGAGGAGCCGAGGTAGAGCACTCCGAAGCGGTTCGCCTCGATGCGGCGACGCGGGTCGCTGAACCGGCTGCGGCTCTTCCCGAAACCGAGCGGGTCCGGGAAGCGCTGGTGGTAGATGCGGCCGAATGTGCGACCGGCCGGGATCCGGACCAGGTCGAGCGCAGCCGTCGCGAATGCGGCAGTCGGCTCGCGGGACGACACCTAGCCAAGCGCTCCAGCGGCAAGGCTCTCGGCCGCTTCGAGCACCTCGTCTGTCCGGCCCTGGCGCAACGCGTCGACTCCGGTCGCACCTTCCAGCTCCGGATGGCGCTGAACGAGAAACCGGTAGACGGCCCACGGGCTGTCGCCGAGTTTATCGAAAAGCTGCGGGATAGCGGCGAAGGGCTTGCCGTTCTCGTCAACCTGCCAAGCGGGGAAGCGGAACCCGCGGCGGGCGCCGTCCACCGCCAGTACCTCATGCCTCTGCCGCTTCGCATTCACGGTCACGCGGCTGACGCCGAGCAGCTCCGCGAAGGCGTCCGCGCTCAGCATCTCGTCGCCGGCCAGGATCTCCGCCACCCGTAGTCGGCCGCGCTCGCGGGCCGCAGCCAGGGCTGCATCCAGATCATCAGCGTCATCGGCGCGGTCGTTCCCGGCTTGCCTGGCGTCATCCGCGATCGTCGCCTTGGCGTGCACGCGCGGCTGGCCTTTGGGGTCGACTTCGACCCAGAAGCCGGTGCGCCGACCGCTCTCGCGGCTCTCCGTTATGCGCTCACTCAGCACTTCCATGACGGCGCGGACGCCCGACTTGCGTGGATTGAGGGCCTGGACGGATTTGGAGGGCAGGGCGACGGTGAATTCGCCATTCTTGCTGTCGCGAACCGTCGTGCGCGGCTGGCGCGCAACGTCGGCCTTGGTCACATAGCGGCCTGTGCTGCGGCCGGCTGGCGATGCCTTCTCTGCCATGGGGTGGTCCTTTCCCCAACAATCTGGGCTCGCGCGTTAGCTTCGTCAATTCCGTTAAGTTCGTAAAGTTCCGGTGAGCGGGCGATGAGCGTGGGGTCCCGTGGCCTGCGCAGGGCGAGCTGGGCGCATCAGTGCAGAACGGAGTTAGGCGGCGGGCCAAGCCGTTCAACGAGCTCAGCGCGCAAGGCCTCAATCTCCACCTCCAGCTGCTGCAGGTCCCGCTGATCTGCGCTCTGCGCCCGCGCCAGGAGCGCGAGGCAGCGGTCCACCAACGCCATGGCTTCGGGGTTGCCGCGACAGCGCAGCCGGAGTTCGAGGAAATAGGCGAGGGCGTCCTCCAAGTGGCGCTCCGTCGCGGCGGCCAATGTGGCCATCCGCGCGTTAGTGGTGAGGTTCAAACCGCCTCGATCAGCGTGAGAATGTCGTGTCGAGATCCGCTGATCAGGGCGTGCGCTTCAGGATGGTCGGCAGCCCAGATCAGGCGCTCTGCGACTTCGAGCTTGGCTGCAATCACTTCCAGGGCGGCGGAGCCGTGAGTCGGCAGCGCCTCCAACACCTCGTCTCGCTTTTCGAACAGGAGGTCTAGGCAGCCATCAATGTCGCGCAGTTCCTGGGCCCATGGCAGGGCCTGCTGTTCTGCCGGGCTCAGTTGGAACCAGGAATGCTCCCGAGCTAGCCAGCTTTCCAGCTGGGCCCATCGCGTCTGAAGCCGCTCGATTTTGGCGTTGAGGTACAGCCAGCGCTTGAAGGGGGCGGCGGCGTTGCTCTCCGCGAGGCTGGGCGGAACGGGTGTGGGCCCGGCTGAGGCCGCGGGTAGGGCGAGCACCGAGGCCGACGTTCCGCCAAGCACCGCTCGGCGAGAGAGCTCAGGCAGACGCACGCCTTCACCATCCGTCTGTCGACGTGAGGCCATGACCGATGCCTACTAATCACCTATGATCAGATTATAATCACGCAGCGGGCGTAGGGGTGTCAAACAGAAAATGATCGTCGACGATCATAAAATTATCACGCGATGCTGACAGCGGCCCAGATCCGTGCGGCCCGCGCGCTACTTGGCTGGAGTCAGCCAGCCTTGGCTGCTGCGGCGAAGCTATCGTTGCCGACCATCGTAAGGATGGAAGGCCAACAAGGGCCAGGCCGCAGCGCAGCCGCCAACGTCGAGGCGGTGCAGCGGGCCCTTGAAGACGCCGGCGTTTGCTTCATTGCGCCTGAAGGCTCCATCGGCGGCCCCGGCGTACGTCTAAAACACGGCTGACCGGTCAGGGTTTGACCAAGGCGTGTTGCGGGGAGGGGACTCTGCTATTCTGCCGCTTCTGGTGCCTTCCCTGCCGTCGCTGGTTGGTGATGTGACTTCGCATCATCAATCCGCCAGGCAAAGATTCTGACGGTATCTCAGACGGTATTCAAATCCGCGTGAGCTAAAATGCTTCGGGAAATCCGCCACTTAGTGCATCCAGAAATAATCGAGTGGGAATGAGCGGCGCCGACTGACCGCCGACGCCGGCCAGCCTCAGGCGCCCGTGCGATAGCGGGCGGCGGCGTGCTCCTGGGCGAAGTTGGGCAGCATCGCCTGGCGGGCGGCCTGCAACGCGCTCCACTGGGCCTCATCGGGCAGGGGCGGGATCGTGACGGGCTCGCGGCGGTCGAAGCCGACCAGGGCCGCGTCGACCATCTCATCCACGTCCATCACGCCGGCGACACTGTTCACGTCCGTGCCGGCGTGGCGCCAGATGTCGGTGCGCGTGGCGGCCGGGAGGACGGCCTGGACGTAAACCCCCTTCGCCCCCAGTTCGAGGCTGAGGCCCTGCGAGAGGTAGAGCACGAACGCCTTGGTCGCGCCGTAGACGGTCATGCCGAACTCCGGCGCCAGGCCCACGACCGATCCGATGTTGATGATCGCGCCCTGACCGGCGGCGGCGAGGCGAGGGGCGACGGCGCTGGCCAGCCTGAGCGGCGCCGTGGTGTTGAGCGCGAGCAGACGGGCCACGTCGTCGGTGGACTGCTGAACGAATCCACCGCCCAGCGCCGTGCCGGCGTTGTTCACCAGCACGCCGATCGCGGCGTCGTCACGCAGCCGGGCCTCGACCACCGCCAGGTCGGCGGGCGCCGTCAGATCCGCGCGCACGATGTCGATCTTGACCCCGGTCTCCTGGCGCAGGCGTTCGGCCAGCGTCTCCATCCGCGCCTCATCGCGGGCGACCAGGACCAGGTCGTGGCCACGCCGGGCGAACCTGTCCGCATAGGTCGCACCGATGCCGCTAGAGGCGCCGGTGATCAGAACCGTGGGTTTGGCAGTCATTGGATCGCTTTCTCTGATGGGAGCTTTTTCGTCATGGCGAGCGTCACGACGCACTTGATATGATGAGCATCATTCAAACTTCAATGGTGACGCTGGCGTGTTGTCGGCGCCGGACGCGGTTAGTCCTTGCGCAACTCTCGAAACGCGCCAGATGAACGTCCCGCCCTGGACGCCAGCGAGTCTCGCCCGCCGATGAAGCCGCCGACCGTCGCCAGCCTGAAGAAGGTCACGCCCGAGAACCTGGCGCGCCTGGGGGCCGAGCGGCTGGCCGACATCGTCGCGGAGGCTGCGGAGACCCGCCCCGATCTCAAGCGCCGCCTGCGCATGGAATTGGCCGCGGCGCAGGGCGCCGAGCATCTCGCGCTCGAGTTGGACAAGCGCCTGACCACTCTGGAGGGGAGCCGCTCCAAGATCTCCTGGCGCAAGCGCCCAGCGTTCGTATCCGACCTCGAAATCCTGCGCGGCCTCATCGCGGAGCGCCTCGCCGAGCTGGACCCCGTGGCGGCGCTGGCGCGGATGTGGCCCTTCATGGACCTGGCGCGGCGCCTGGGCAGCCGGGTCCGCGACAAGGATGGCGGGGTGGCCGCCACCTTTGACCGCGCCGCCGCCGACATCGGGCGGCTGCTGGCGGACCGCAGCGACGCCCGCGCGCTCGACGGCCTGGTCGATGCGATCGGCGGCAATCTCACCGCCTGGTCCGACTGGCTGCCCGCCGTGGTGTCGGTCCTTCCGAAGCCGATGCTGGAAATGCTGCTGGCCCGGCTCCGCGAGCGGCAGACGGGCTCGCCCGGCTGGTCGGCGATCCTGCGCCAGGTGGCTGACGCCGGCGGCGACGTCGACGCTTTCCTGACGACCTTCACCGCCCAGGCGCTTCGCGCGCCCCCGGTCGCCGCCGAAGCCGCTCAGCGACTCCTTGCGGCCGGGCGCGTGGCCGAGGCCGGACGCCTGCTGGAGGCCTCCGCCAAGCTTGGCGCGTCCGACGCCGCGTGGGAGGGGGCCTGGATCGACTATCTCGAGGCGGCGGGTCGTCCGGATGAGGCCCAGGCGGCTCGGTGGACAGCCTTCGAACGCACCCTGTCGCCGGACCGCGCGCGCGAGTTCACCCGCCGGCTGCCGGACTTCGAGGATGTCGAGGCTGAGAACCGCGCCTTCGCCTACGCCGCCACCCACGCCGACGCGACGCGGGGCTTGGCGTTCCTGATGGCCTGGCCGGCCCTGCCGGAAGCGGCGACCATGATCGCGGCCCGAGCCGATGACCTGGGCTGTCCACCTGAGCAGGCCGAACTCTGGGCTGGAAAGCTGCGCGCCCGGCACGCCAAGGCGGCGCATACGCTGCTGCGGAAGGCCGCCGCGGCCGCCTTTCGGCGCCGCGACTTCGTAACCTGCGACCGCCTCACGGAGGAGGCGGATACGATCGACGTGGACTAGGCGGTCGCGCGGACCGGCAGCTTCCAGTTCGGGCGAATGAAGTGGCAGGTGTAGCCGTTGGGGATCCGCTCCAGGTAATCTTGGTGCTCGGGCTCCGCCTCCCAGAACGGACCGGCCGCCGCCACCTCGGTGACCACCTTGCCGGGCCACAGGCCCGAGGCGTCCACGTCAGCGATGGTGTCCAGCGCAACCCGCTTCTGCTCGTCGTTCGTGTAGAAAATCGCAGAACGATAGCTGAGACCGAGGTCGTTGCCCTGGCGATTCAGGGTCGTCGGGTCGTGGATCTGGAAGAAGAACTCGAGGATCTGGCGATAAGAGATCACGGCCGGGTCGAAGATGATCTCGATGGCCTCGGCGTGGGTGCCGTGGTTGCGATAGGTCGCGTTGGGCACGTCGCCGCCCGAGTAGCCCACCCGGGTCTTCAGAACGCCCGGATAGCGGCGCAACAGGTCCTGGACGCCCCAGAAGCAGCCTCCGGCGAGGATCGCGGTTTCGGTCATGGCGGGCTCCTTGATGGAAATTCGGCCCCTCACATAAGCATTGTCGGGTCCGATGGAATACGGCGCGCGTCAGGTCGCGGCGATCCCACGCCGCGTGGCCAGATAGGCCCCGCCGGTGAGAACGGCCAGCGCGGCAAAGGCCTTGGCTGCCGTGGCCGGGTCGTCATGGACGAACAGCGCGAACAGGGCCCCGTTGATGGCGAGCGCCAGCAGCGCGGGCAGTGGAAATAGCGGCATCCGGTAGGGGCGCTCCAGATCTGGCTCGCGCCGGCGCACGACGATCGCGGCGGCGTTGACGCAGATTCCCATCGCGGCGATGAGCGCCGCGCTGAACGCCAGCAGCAGTTCATAGACGCCCACCGTCGCCAGGAGCGC